>CALBHI010000478.1 GCA_937894535.1 uncultured Verrucomicrobiota bacterium | reverse complement strand
TGGCCATCTCGATCGAGCAACGCACCGCCGGCGCGAACCCGCGTTCGATCGTGGCGACCACCACCGAGATCCACGACTATTTCCGCCTGCTCTACGCGAACATCGGAAAGCCGCACTGTCCTTCGTGCGGAAAACCGATCACCAAGCAGAGCGCCGAACAGATTGTCGACCAGATCCTCGGCCGCCCCGCCGGAACGAAGTTCATGCTGCTCGCTCCCAAGGTGACCGGCCGCAAGGGCGAACACGAGGAGGTGTTCGAGGCGTTGCTCAAGCAGGGGTTCATCCGCGCGCGGGTGGACGGTGCGTTCTGCGAACTGGAGAAGCCGCCGAAGCTCGACAAAAAACGCCAGCACACTATCGAACTCGTGGTCGACCGCCTGGTCATCTCCGACAAGATCCGCACCCGCCTGACCGATTCGGTCGAGACCGCCTTGCGCCAGGGCGAGGGCGTGTTGCGGTTGCTGGTGGAGAAGGAGAAGGACCAGTGGGACGAACTGCTGTTCTCCGAAAAAAACGCCTGCGTGCCCTGCGGGTTGAGTTTCGATGCCCTGACCGCCCGGCATTTCTCCTTCAACAGCCCGTACGGCGCCTGCCCGACCTGCCACGGCCTCGGCACGATGATGGTCTTCGACGAGGACCTCGTCGTGCCCGACAAGTCGCTCTCGCTGGACACCGGGGCGATCCACCCGTGGCGGCGCGGCGGCCGTCGCCTGATCATCTATTTCAAGCACCTGCTCAAGGCGGTGGCGAAGCATTACGACATCGATCCGGAAACGCCCTACGAGGAGCTGCCCGCCTCGTTCCGCAAGATCCTGATGCACGGCTCCGGCGACGAGGAACTCGACCTCGGGTTCTGGCGCGGCGGATCGTTCCACAAGTACCGCAAGCCGTTCGAGGGCGTGCTGCCGAACCTCCATCGCCGTCTCGATGAAAGCGATAGCGAGTACATGAAGGAAAAGCTGCGCTCGTACATGAGCCGCATGCATTGCACCACCTGTGACGGCGCGCGGCTGAAACCCGAATCGCTGGCCTGCACCGTGCACGGCAAGTCCATCCTCGACGTGACCCGCATGTCGGTGCGCGGTGCCCTGGATTTCTTCCGTGAGATCAAACTCACCGCGATGGAGAAACACATCGCCGATGAAATCATCAAGGAAATCGCCCAGCGCCTGAAGTTCCTCGTCGATGTCGGCCTCGATTACCTCACCCTCGACCGCGAGAGCGGCACCCTCTCCGGCGGCGAAGCCCAACGCATCCGCCTCGCCACCCAGGTCGGCGCCGGCCTGGTCGGCGTGCTCTACGTGCTCGACGAGCCAAGCATCGGCCTGCACCAGCGCGACAACGAAAAGCTGATCGACACCCTCCGCGGCCTGCGCGACCTCGGCAACACCGTGGTCGTGGTGGAGCACGACGAACAGACCATCCGCACCGCCGACTACGTGCTCGACCTCGGCCCCGGGGCCGGGCGGCACGGCGGCGAACTGATCCACCAGGGTCCGGTGCCGGAGTTGCTCAAAAATCCCCGTTCGCTCACCGCGCAGTACATGAACGGCGGCATCCAGATCGCCGTGCCGGCCCAACGCCACCGGCCCTCCGGGAAATTCCTCCGGGTGCAGGGCGCAGCCGAGAACAACCTCAAGGGCGTGGACCTGAACATCCCGGTCGGCCTGATGGTCTGCGTGACCGGCGTGTCCGGCAGCGGCAAGAGCACGCTGGTGGACGACGTGCTGCGCAAGGCGCTCTTCCGGCATTTCTATGCGTCGAAGGAGCGCCCCGGTAAGCACAAGAAGATCACCGGGCTTGAGCACTTCGACAAGGTCATCGTGATCGACCAGTCGCCGATCGGCCGCACCCCGCGCAGCAATCCCGCGACCTACACCGGCGCGTTCGACCAGATCCGTGCGCTGTTTGCGCAGGTGCCGTCGTCGAAGATCCGCGGGTACAAGATCGGCCGTTACAGCTTCAATGTGAAGGGCGGCCGCTGCGAGTCGTGCAAGGGCGACGGCATCATACGCATCGAGATGAATTTCCTGCCCGATGTGTATGTGACCTGCGAGCAGTGCGCCGGTCTGCGCTACAACCGCGAGACCCTCGAGGTGAAGTACCAGGGCAAGAGTATCGCCGACGTGTTGCACATGACCATCGATGACGCGCTGGAGTTTTTCCAGAACATCCCGGCCATCGCCCGCAAGCTCAAGACCCTGTCCGAAGTCGGCCTCGGCTACCTGCAACTGGGCCAGCCCGCGACCACCCTCTCGGGCGGCGAGGCCCAGCGCGTGAAGTTGTCCGCCGAACTCAGCCGCCGCGACACCGGACGCACCCTGTACCTGCTCGACGAACCGACCACCGGCCTGCATTTTGCCGACGTGCACAAGCTGCTCGATGTCCTGTCGACCCTGCGCGATGCCGGCAACACGCTGGTCATCATCGAGCACAACCTCGACGTCATCAAGACCGCCGACCATGTCATCGACCTTGGTCCCGAAGGCGGGGAGGGTGGGGGACGCATCATCGCCGAGGGCACGCCCGAGGAGGTTGCCGCCGTTTCCCACTCCCACACCGGCCGGTACTTGCGCGAGGTGCTGGCGGCGGCATCGCCCGTGCCGGCCGCTCCCGCCGCACCGCGCCGCCGTGGCGCCCGGAAAGGGGTGGCCGCATGAACCGTTTCCGCCTGCTGTTTCTAGCCCTGTTCCTGCTGGCCCTGCCATGCGTCGCCCCGGCTCAGGAGGCAGAACGCGACGCCGACTTCATCGCCGGCCGGGCCGCGCTGGATGATGGATTCTTCGAGGTCGCGGCGGGCCGGTTCGAGGCCTACATCAACAGCACGATTGTCCGGCGCAAAAAGGCCAACGCCTCGGTCTTCCTGTTCATGGCCTGGCACAAGATGGGGCAGGACCAGAAGATCATCGACTGGCTCAACGAAAACGCCAAGGTCGCGGCGAACACACGGTATGAAGGCAGTTATTTCTACTGGTATGCCCAGGCCCATCATGCGTTGGGCCGGTTCGATACCGCGCTGGATTTTCTCGACACCTTCCGCGCGCGGTATCCGGATGATGAGCTCGCGCCGTATGCCATGCGGTTGAGGGCGCTGGCGCTTCGCGGCAGCGGCAAGCTGGCCGAATCCGAACGCTGGTTTCGCACGTTCTACGAAACGTATCCGAACTGGCCGGACCTGCCGGATCACCTGATGGATTGGGCCGGCGTGTTGATCGCGTTGAAGGATCGCAACGAAGCCAT
>CALBHI010000477.1 GCA_937894535.1 uncultured Verrucomicrobiota bacterium | reverse complement strand
ACCGGCGACAACGCACCCTCGTGGCAACGGCGCAACTTCACCGCCATCGGCGACCACCTGCCCGTCACCGCCGAACGCATCGCCGCCCAACTCGCCGCCTATACACCCGGCCACGCCGCCGCCGCCACCGCGTTCATCCGCGAACACGCCACCTTCACCGCCTTTCTTCGCGCCATCGATGCCCACCACGACGCCCTGCTGCGCGAGGCCGCGTCCCGCTCCGCACCTGACCCTGCGGACGAAGCAGCCGCCGAAGCGCATTTCCTGGAATGGGTGAACCACGTGCTTGCGGAACAGATCCACACCGGCCACCAGCACCGCGACGCCCGCGCCGCACTGCAGCACGAGCGCGACTACCTGCACGCCGAGCTTCACCGCATCGCCGGAGAACGCGACCTCGCCGCCGCCCAACGCGACGCCATCACCGCCACCGCCACGTGGCGCCTGCGCAACGCCCTGCTCCGGATGCCGGTCGTCGGAAACCTGCTGGACGGAATCGGCCGCCGCGCCGGATCAACCGGGAACAATCACCGCATCCCCGAATAAAGCGGCGGAAACCCGAATGCCGAAACGGAAAGCACCACGGAGGGACACAGATGCACGCGGATACGGCCGACATAACCTTCCCAATCCGTGTCCATTCGTATCCATCCGTGGTTACAACACCATCACGGATCATCACCGACGCGGCATGCTTATCCAGACCTTGGAATACCGTCGGCCACCGTCTTCCAGACACTGGACAATGGTTCGGGACGCGGAAAAGGTGCGGCCACCGGTGCCGCCCCGTCAGGCGCTGGCTCGCGCCGGGCCGGTCGAATCGCGAATGATCAACTCGCCCTTGATCTTCTCGCGCGACGAGGTGATCTCTTCACGCGACAACGCGAGCAACTGCTTGCTCGCCAAGGCACCCAGGTCATGCAGGCGGTTGGATACCGTGGTCAGGCGCGGCGTGCTCAACACCGCCGACGGCAAGTTCTCCACGCCCATCACCGACACGTCCTCCGGCACCCGCAGGCCACGGGATTTCAGGTAGCGGATCGCGCCCGTCGCCATCGTATCATTTCCGCACATGATCGCGGTCAGGTTCGGGTTGAGCGTCATCACCACCCGCGCCGCCTCGAAACCGATCTTGTCGCTAAAGCGTCCATCCGCCCAGGGCATGTCCTCGGCGGGAACACCCGCCTCCTTCAAGTGGCCCTCGAAGGCTTCCAGCAAGTCCACCGCCGTCTGCACGTTCGTGCCGGTGATGATGCCGATCTTGCGGTGGCCAAGCCCCAGCAGGTGATCCGCGGCCAGTTTCGCCACATGCGCATAGTCAGCGGTGACGTAATCGATATCCCACTGCGGGAAATAATTGTTCACCAGCAGAAAGGGATACTTCTTCTCGTTGAAGGTCGAGAGGAACTGGTCATAGTTCGTCGAACCGAGGAACAACATGCCGTCCGCCTGCTGCATATCCAGGATGTTCATGTACTCCTGGGTACGGATGAATTTCATGTTGGCCAGGTCCACGAGCACCTTGAAGCCCGCCTCGGACGCGCCGGCATAGATGCCGCTCAGCAACTCGCCGAAATAGTTGTCGGCAAAGACATGCGGGATGTCCGGCAATACCACACTGATGATGCGACTCGAGCGCAAGGCCAGTCCGCGCGCCTGGATGTTCGGCTTGTAGCCGTACTTCTCGATGGCGGCGAGCACCTTCGCCCGGGTGTCCTCGCTGATGCGGGGATTGTTGTTGATGACCAGCGAAACCGTGCTTTGCGAAAAGCCAGCTTCGCGGGCAATGTCAGCGATCGTCGTGCGCTTACCCATAACGGCATTCCATCCTTGCGTGTATCCCTCACCCACCGCCGGATCCCATCC
>CALBHI010000476.1 GCA_937894535.1 uncultured Verrucomicrobiota bacterium | reverse complement strand
TACGCACGGTGCATGGCCCATCCCGATGGATACCTGCATGTCCAGCCTCCAACGGTACCTGGACGTTTTTGCCAACCAGACAGCCCACCATCCCGAAGGGACCTTGATCTGGCCCCTCGAAGTGGCGGCTTGGGCCCGCGTGACCGCCGATTCCGGACTTGGCCATCCGGTCCGTGAACCAACCATGTCCGCCAGCTGGAACGATCCCGCGCATTGGACCACCGCATGGGTACCCCTGCTTGACACCCGCCATGACGATCCGCACCACACCGAGGCCGCGACCAGATCCGTCGCTTCGGTGATCGACGGTGAACACGGCGCGCTGGATGCCGGAAAGATCGGCCTGATGACCGTGGCCCTGGATGCATGGAAATCAACTGTGCCTGATCGCGCCATGGCCGTCCTCGACATCCTGAAGCACGCTGCGGCGGATCGGTGGAACGCCCTGCTGCAGGAAAACGGTGACCGCCGTGACAGCATCGCCACCGCCGGGTGGTGTGCCCGTCTGGATGAAGAAGTCGCCACCTCAGCCGGAAAGGGTGCCATCGCCCGCTGGATCAATCACCACCGCCGGGCCGTCAGCATCGCCGGCGGTTTGCTGGTGGCCGCGGTGATCGGCTTCCTGTTGACCGTGCAATTCCGGACGACCATGCCCACCACGGTCTATGAAACACACATGGGCCTGGCCATGCAGGATTATCAGATGGGTCGGTACGACGCCGCGGCGGAACGCCTCAGGGATATCGAGAGCCGCGGCCACGCCCGCAACCCGATCAACCTGATGGCCCTCGGCAAAACCTATTTCCGCGCCAGAAAATTCGACCAGGCCAGCGCCACCTTCGCCATCCTCACCGACGTGGCCCCGAACTTGCCCGTGGGACACTTCAACCATGGGTTAAGCTTGTTCCATGCGGGCAGAATTGCGGAGGCTATCACCGTGTTCGAAACCATGGCTGAACGCTTCGCGCGTTCCCATCCGGCTATCGCCGTAAGGGCTGCGAAAGCAGCGGAGATTTGCCGGCACTACGAGAGCTTGGCGCGCAAGGGAACCATGCCGGTGGTAGAATAAGAGAAGGGCGTAGCGCGCCAAGGAGGTCGGGGTGAGGAACCCCATAGGGATAAACGCAACTACGCCCTTCAAGATTAAATTGTCTAGAGGTTCGACGCTGCTCTCACCTCGCTGTTCAAAAATAAAAAATGCGTCGAAATTGACCTTCGCACTGTTTATTTCCTACAAGTACAACGTACCGCAACTTTGCTAACAAACAAGAAGAAATCCATGAAAAAAATACTCTTTATCTGTACTGGTCTCTTCGCCGCCCTTCTGTGTACGGCATGTTTCCGCAACGACACCCGGGTGGGTGAATACCGCGTGCCGAATATGACCGCACAACCATGCCTGGACGTGCTTACAGCCCGCCTCAAGGCCGTTGAGGGCGTGCAGGATGTGAAGGCCGACTTTGCCACCGGCACGGTGTATGTGACCTTTGATGGCTTGAAGGCCGCCTTGAAAAACATCGAGTTCGTCATCGCCGGCACCGGATTTGATGTAAACGACACCCCGGGTGCCCCGGAAGCAAAAGCCTCGTTACCGGCTGGATGCCGCTGAGATGACCGTGCGAGGTGCTTTGACCACCATCAACCTGCCGGGCATCCCCCATGTCAAATCCGGCAAGGTGCGCGAGGTGTATGATCTTGGTGAACACTACCTGCTGGTCGCCACCGACCGGATCTCCGCGTTTGATTGCGTCATGCCGAACGGAATCCCGCAAAAGGGCATCCTGCTGAACCAACTTTCCGCCTGGTGGTTCCAACAACTGCGCGCGTTGACTCCGAACCACGTGGTCACGACCGATTTCGCGGACTTCCCCTCCTCGCTCCATCCCTTCCGCACCGATCTCGAAGGCCGCTCGATGGTCGTCCGCAAAACGCGCGTCCTCCCCATCGAATGCGTGGCGCGCGGGTACCTGATCGGCTCGGGATGGAAAGAATACCAAACCACGGGAACGGTCTGCGGCCTCGCCTTGCGTGCCGGCTATCGGATGGCGGATCAACTCGACGAACCGATCTTCACCCCTGCGGCGAAAGCCGACCAAGGGCATGATGAAAACATCTCGTTTGACGAGGTCGTCCGCCAGATCGGCGCCGATGCGGCCCGTCATGTGCGCCAGACCACCCTTGCCCTCTACCGGGAAGCCGCTCGCCACGCGGCCCGCTGCGGCATCATCCTCGCCGACACGAAATTCGAGTTCGGGGTGGATGCGGACGGCCGCATCATCCTGATCGACGAGGCCCTGACCCCTGACAGCTCCCGCTACTGGCCCGCCGATGGTTACCAACCCGGCATCAATCCACCC
>CALBHI010000475.1 GCA_937894535.1 uncultured Verrucomicrobiota bacterium | reverse complement strand
CATCCTGGTCGGTCTCGATGCCCATGGCCATGGCGCGGTCTGCCGCTGGGATGGTCTCCAACTCTCCGCCGGTGCGCTCCATCCCGGCGACTGCCCGCTGACCACCTCCTCCTTCGATACCGCCGCGGTCATCGCCGCCCGCCGCACCCGTTACACGGAACGGACCGGTGCCAACGGCCCGACCCCGGAATCGCTCGATGCCTTCCACCACAGCCGCGACCCGCGTGGCGGTCCGTATTCGGTGACGATGACCCGTCCCGATGCGATGACCGTCAGTTACAGCCAGGTCGTGATTGGCAGGAGCGATGTCCGCTACTATTATCAACCCCGCCAACGCACCGGCGAGGATCCCGGATACGAACCGGTCTTGGAAACCGTGCTGGCCCGACCATGAACGACCATCAGGCACAACCTTCACGCCGCCGTCTGATCCGCCGCCGCTACAAGCTGCTGATCTACGTGCTCCTGTTGGTCGCCTCGAACTTCGTCCGCAGCCGCCAGGGCGATGAGCCCCGGCCGCTCGCCCATCACCAGGTCATGACCCTCCCGGAATTTTCCGGCGACGCCTTCACCGCGGGCCGGGTCAGCATGGTGTACCAGGATCTCGCGCCATCCAGCCGGCCGGATGCGCCGGTGATCCTGCTGGTTCACGGCAGTCCGATGCGCTCCTACGACCTGCAGGATCTCGCGAACCAACTCGCCTCCGACCACCGCGTGCTGGCTCCCGAATTGCCCGGCTTCGGCCGTTCCACCCGCGCCGTCGCCGATTACTCCTTTGTTGCCCATGCCGCCTACCTCGACCGCTTCCTCGACGCGCTCGCCGCCTCGAATGTCCACCTCGTCGCCTACAGCCAGGGCAGCGGTCCGGCCCTCGCCTTGTGGCAACGCGCACCCGAACGGATCGCCTCGCTGACCTTCGTCTCGGCCATCGGTGTGCAGGAATTCGAGCTGCTCGGCCACTATGCCCTGAACCGCGCCCTGCACGGCGTCCAGCTCGCGGTCGTCGCCGGCATCGATATGCTCATCCCGCATTTCGGCTGGCTCGATGACATGATGCTGAACACATCCTATGCGCGGAACTTCTACGAGTCGGACATGCGTCCGAACCGTGCGATCCTGTCCACGCTGGAACCGCCGCTGCTGATCCTGCACGGACGTGATGACCTGATGGTGCCGGTCGGGGCCGCCCAGGAATCGCACCGCCTCGTGCCCCAGAGTGAATTGATCGTCCGGCGGGGCGGTCACATTGCGGTCTTCCGCGACCCCGCCACCGTGGCCCGTGACGTAACCAGCTTCGTCGCACGGGTTGGTCGCGGCGAAGCCCTGACCCGCGCCACCGCCACGCCGGAGCGCATCGCCAAGGCCTCGCAGCCGTTTAATCCCGACGACGTGGACAAGGCGGTCGGGGTCGCCCTCGTGGTCATGATGCTGTTGATTGCCTTCGCCACCTTGATCAGCGAGGACCTCGCCTGCATCGGTGCCGGTCTGCTCGCCACCCAGGGCGTGATCAGTTATGCCGCCGCGGCCGGCGGGGCCTTCCTTGGCATCTTCGTCGGCGACTTGTTGTTGTTCTGGGCCGGGCACCACTGGGGCAAGGCCGCGCTGCGCCGCGCTCCCCTCAAGTGGGTCATCAAGGAAGCGGCCATTCGCGACAGCACCAAATGGTTCGCCCGCAAGGGCCCGGTGGTCGTCCTGCTCAGCCGCTTTGTGCCGGGTAGCCGGTTGCCCACCTATTTCACCGCGGGCATGTTGCACACCCGGTTCTGGCTGTTTTTCCTGTTTTTCCTGTTCGCCGGCGTGGTCTGGGCCCCGCTGCTGGTCTGGTTGTCGATGAAGCTCGGCCAGCAGATCATCGACACGCTGTTCACCTACAAACTGTACACGCTCGCCGCGATCACCGCCACGGCGGCGCTGCTCTGGCTGCTGTTCCAGATCGTCATTCCGCTGTTCAGCTTCAAGGGCCGCCGCCTGCTGCTGTCGAAGTGGCGACGGCTGACCCGTTGGGAATTCTGGCCGATCTGGGTCCGCTATCCGCCGGTCATCGCCTACATCCTGTACCTGGGTCTGCGCTACCGGCACCCGTTGCTCTTCACCGCGGCGAATCCGGCCATTCCGCTCGGCGGGCTGATCGGCGAGTCGAAATCGGCCATTCTCGATGGCCTGACGGCGCGCCCGGATCTCGTGGCCCGCTACGCGAGGATCCCGGCCGACCTCGTTGCCGCCGCGAAGGAACAGGCGGTGATCGATTTCCTCGACCGCCACGCCCTGAGCTTTCCGGTCGTGGTCAAACCCGACGCCGGACAACGTGGCCTCGGTGTCGCGGTGATCCGCACCCCGCTCGAACTCGCCACCTACTTCGCGACCCCGCGCCCGACGGTGATCGCGCAGGAGTACATCCCCGGGTATGAGTTCGGCGTGTTCTACTACCGCATGCCCGGCCAACCGCGCGGCCATATCCTGTCGATCACCGAAAAACGTTTCCCCATCGTCATCGGCGACGGCAAACACGACCTCGAATACCTGATCCTCAAGGATGCCCGCGCCGTGTGCATGGCCCCGTACTACCTGCGCCTGCTCGACGAGCGGCGTTACCTCGTGCCCGCCGAGGACGAATCGATCCAGCTCGTCGAACTCGGCACCCACGCCCGCGGTGCGGTGTTCCATGACGGACGCTGGGTCAAGACGGTCGAACTCGAACGCGCGATTGACGAACTCAGCCAGGGCTTCGACGGATTCTATTTCGGCCGCTACGACCTGCGCGTGCCGTCGCTCGACGCCTTCCGCCGGGGCGAAGGCTTCAAGGTCATCGAACTCAACGGCGTCACCTCCGAGTCCACCAACATGTACGATCCCGGGTATGCGCTCTCCGACTCCTACCCGATCCTGTTCAAGCAATGGTTGATCGCGTTCAAGATCGGCGACCGCAACCGCCGCCTCGGCGTCAAACCCGCCACGATCGCACAGGTCATCAACACCTTCGCCGACTACGAACCCGCTCCGGAAGCGTGAGGCGCTTTCGCATGACGCCGTCCTTCCTACAGCCAAAACGCGGTGTGACGGTGGGCCCGATCCGCCGTCACACGCCGTTCGTGTGGTTGGTTGCCGCGTGGTGCATGGCGGGGTGGCCGGCGGTGGCGGAGGTGGCTTCGCCGTGGGGGCCGTTGCTGCCCGAACCGGTGATGGCGCAGGTCGACCGCGGGCTCGGAGCGTTGGCGATGACGCGCGCGGATGTGCGGTTCGACAAGAACATCGGCGAGCCGGCGTGGGCGCTTTCCTGGATCACCAACACGCTGGTCGCGGTGTGGCCGTTGGCGTCGGTGGCGGAGGATCTCATGGCCGTGGCGGATGCCGGTGAATCCGCGGCGTGGTGGGGCGCGGCGGAGCGGTGGCTGGAACTTGCGCCGGTGGAGGAGCCGCCGGTGGTGTGGTGGCCGGGTCCGGCGGATCCGTTGGCGGCAGCACTTGACCAGTTCGAGCAACGGATGGCGCGTGCCGCCGGATGGCGCGAGCAGGCGTTCCGCCGCGTTGCCGAACCGGACCGGGTGTACCTGGCCGCCGCGGTGTTGGCCGCGGAATTGGAGACCGAGGACGATGTCGCGGCGCGGGACCTGTTGGCGGCGGCGGGCCTGCCGCGCGCCGTGCAGGAACGGGTGGAAGCGGAAGGACGGGCGCTCGACGGGACGGCGACGGCACGGGCGTGGCTGGCCTTGGCGGGCGAGGTGGACAGGGCCGCCTTGCGCCAGGCCGGGATGCTGGTGCAGCAGGCCGCCGCCGACATGATGGAGGCGGTGGCCGAGCACCGCGATTGGCCGGAGGTGGTGTCGGTGCGCACGACGGAACTCGGTCGCATC
>CALBHI010000474.1 GCA_937894535.1 uncultured Verrucomicrobiota bacterium | reverse complement strand
TGAGCAGGGCGCTTTCGAGCTGATCCGGGTCGACCAGGGTCTGTTTCAGGTCGGTGGCCAGCATGGAGCGCGAGGTGTCCACCACGACCATGACATCGAGTCCGGTACGTTTGACCTCCCGCCAGGTAAAACCCCATTGCGGGCGGGCGAGGGCGATGGTGAAGAACAACGCGGCGGCACACCACCAGGCGAGGCGGTTCATCACCCGTTGATGGATCCAGGCCGGTGCGATCACCGGCCAGACCCCCTGGTCAAAGAGGGCGCGGAAGCGGCGCAGGCGGTGGCGTTGCAGCAGCACCACCAACACGGCAAACAGGGCGAGTACCCACACCAGATGAAGGCGTTCCGGAGCACCCCAGTTCATGGCAGCCTCCCGATGCGTCCGACCGAAAGCAGTTTCTCGAGAGCCAGCAGGCCGAGAGCCAGGGCCAGGAAGGGCGCGAACCGCTCCTCGAAATAGCGGAACTGGTCGATGGTGATTTCCGTTTTTTCCAGCGTGTCGATTTCCTCGTAGACGCGGCGAAGTCCATCCAGGTCGCGGGCACGGAAATACTGACCGCCGGTGATCCGCGCCATTTCCTTCAAGGTTTCCTCGTCGATCTCCGATGGCTGCCGGATGTACTGGGTGCCGCCAAACGGGTCGCGGACCGGTACGCGCACGAGACCGTCGGTGCCGGCACCAACCGTGTACACCTTGATGCCGAGCGCCTTGGCGGAAGCCGCGGCGTTCAGTGGGGAGATGTCGCCGGCGTTGTTCACGCCATCGGTCAGCAGCACGACGATCCTGGAGGCGGCGGTGCTGTCGCGCAGGCGGTTGATCGCCGCGGCGAGGCCGGATCCGATCGCGGTGCCGTCGGGGAGCACGGCGGTTTCGAGGCGTTGCACCTGCTGGAGCAGCCAACCATGATCCATGGTCAACGGGGCCATGGTGAACGGCATGGCGGCAAAGGCGACCAGGCCCATGCGGTCGTGCGGGCGGTTTCCGATGAAGGCTTCGAGCACCTCCTTGGCCGCGCCGATGCGGTTGATCGGTTTGCCGCTGTCGACGAAATCCTCGGCCAGCATCGAGGTCGATACATCCACGCTCAATACGATGTCGATCCCTTCGGTACGCACGCTGCTTTCCTCGATGCCGCGCTGTGGGCGCGCCAGGGCCACGACAAGCAACGCGCAAGCTGCGGCGTACAGGATGGGCAACACCGGTTGGGCGCGCACGGCCCATCCCGGCGAGACCGATGCCATCACCCCGCCATCGCTGGTGCGGACCGCGGTGCGGCGGCTACGGCCGTACCGGAGGTAAAGCAACGCCGGGATCAGGAGCAAAAGCAGAAAAGCCCACGGGTAACGGAATATCATCGTGCACCTCCGGTCGGCGGGGGCGGGATGGTTTCACGCACGAGGCGTTCCGCGGCGGCTAGGGCGGTTTCCATGTCGGCGGCGGCGGGTGAAAAGCGGGCGAATTTCACGAGGTCGCTTTGCTCCAGGAACGACTGGGTCAGTTGCCGGTGTTCCAGGCTCAAGGCATCGGACTGGCTGGAGGTCCGGATGAATTCCTCGGTGGTTTGTTCCGGGGCATGCAGGTCGAAGCGCTGTTCCAGGTAGATGCGGACGATCGCCGACAATTCGACGTAAAACGGCTCGGTCTGGCCCGCTTCGATGAAACCGCGTGCGCGCAGGGCGTGCAAGGCGGCCAGGGCGATGTCGTGGGGCGGAAGTACCCGTGCGCCGGGAGTTGCCCCGGCGCGGCGCAGCAGGCGGCGGGCCAGCAGCGCAACCACCGCGGCGAGGGCGGCAGCGGCCGCAATCACGGCGGCGATGGTCGCCCAGGGCGGCCCACCGGCCGAGACCGGGCCTTTGATGTCCGCGAGATCCGGAGGCGGGTTGCCCAGCGTGGAGGTAACCTGCAGGAGCAGGGTGGGGAGTTCCACCGAGGTTTCAACGCCCCCGGCCTTGGCGAAGACGACCGGCTGGGTGGCGACGCGGTGTTCACCGACGATGAACGAGGAGAGTTGGATCGTCGTGATCGTCTCCGTTCTGCCATCCGAACGTGCACGGCGCACCTGCTGCTGGTCCCATTCGGTGATCAACGGTGACCGGTCGATGGACGGGACCAGCAGGCTTTCGCCCTCGTCCAGCGTGGCGGTGATGGTCAGGGTGACGCGATCGCCGACGAGGATGCGGTTCGTGCTCAACGTGGCGCTGAGGTCGCTCGCCGCGGAAACGGCGAGGACCGGGCCGATCAGGGCAAGCAGGATGACGCGGCACCGGCTCATCGGCGGCGCTCCCGTTGGCGGAAGAACCTGACCAGCTCGCGGGCGTAAGGCTGGCCGGTGGTCAGTTCGACCATGTCCACCCCGTTTTTGCGGAACAGGTCACGCAGACCGGCGTCGCGTCGGGCGGCCTGTTCCTCGAAGGCGATCCGGGTGGCGCGATCGGACGTGTCGAGCAGCAGGCGTCTTCCTGATTCGGCATCCTCCCATTCCACCACCCCGGCGGGAACGAGCTGGCGTTCGCGGGGATCGCGGATGGAGACGGCAATCAGATCGTGGCGTTTCGCCGATACGGCGAGGGCGGGGGCGAATCCCTGGTCGATGAAGTCGCTGACCAGGAAGGTCACCGTCTTGCGGGTGGAAATCCGGTTCAGGAATTGCAGCGCGGCGGTGATGGAGGTGCCGTGCCGTTTCGGTGGCATGTAGAGCACGTCGCGGATCACGCGCAGCACGTGGCGGGTTCCCTTGCGCGGCGGGATGAAGTGCTCGGCTTCATCGGTGAACAGGATCAGGCCGACCCGGTCGTTGTTGCGGGTGGCCGCGAAGGCCAGCACCGCGGCCAGTTCGGCGGCGAGGTCACGTTTGATCTGGGTGACACTGCCGAACTGGTTGGAGCGGCTGATGTCCACGAGCAGCATGACGGTCAGTTCGCGCTCCTCGACGAACTTCTTGATGAAGGGGTGGCCCATGCGTGCGGTCACGTTCCAGTCGATCGTCCGGATGTCGTCCCCGGCCTGGTATTCGCGCACCTCCTGAAACTCCATGCCCTGTCCCTTGAACACCGAATGGTATTGTCCGGCAAACAGATCGCTTACCATGTGGGTGGTGCGGATCTCGATCTGGCGGATTTTCTTAAGGACGTCCTTCGGGATCATGACGACACGCGTTCTGTGTTCAGGCTTTTCGATTGTTTGTGACAACCACGAATGGACACCAATGAACGCGAATAGTTACGAATAACAGCTCCATTCATTCGCGTTTATTCGTGTTCATTCGTGGTTTGTTTCCATTCGAACACTATGGGACGGGTAATTTATTCAGGATGCGCGTGATCAGGTCGTCGGTGGTGAGGTCTTCGGCTTCGGCCTCGTAGGAGACGAGTACGCGGTGGCGCAACACGTCGGGTGTGACGGATTTCACATCCTGCGGGGTCACGTAGCCGCGGCCGTTGAGGAACGCCTGCGCTTTGGCCGCGAGGGTCAGGTAAATCGTGGCGCGCGGGGAGGCTCCGTAGCGGATGTACGGCTTGAGGTCGAGTTGGTAGGCGACCGGATCGCGGGTGGC
>CALBHI010000473.1 GCA_937894535.1 uncultured Verrucomicrobiota bacterium | reverse complement strand
CATATCAACGAGATCATGTCCTCGAATGTTTCGACGATCCAGGACGAGGACGGGACGTATTCCGATTGGGTGGAGTTGTACAATCCGGGTGTATCCCCCGTAAGTTTGTTGGATTGGGGACTGACGGACAGCGCGTCGAATCCCTACAAGTGGCGTTTCGGTGATGTAACGATCCAACCGGGTGAGTTCCTGATGGTGTGGGCGTCGAGCA
Source organism: uncultured Verrucomicrobiota bacterium (assembly GCA_937894535.1). Taxonomy (GTDB): domain Bacteria; phylum Verrucomicrobiota; class Kiritimatiellia; order CAIVKH01; family CAIVKH01; genus CALMUP01. The sequence continues at coordinate 19,736 of CALBHI010000473.1, read as the reverse complement.
AAAACCGCCCGGCCGTGACCAATGCCAATGCCATCCACACCAGTTGGGCGATCAGTTCCGGCGGCGAAGACGTCGTCCTGACCCGGGCCGATGGTTCAACCGCAAGTTTCTTTGGCGCGACCCTGATCGGGAACGACCGCAGCGCCGGTCGCAAGCCGGACGGCACGGGTCCGGTGCACTTCTTTGACCAGTCCACCCCGGGTGCGGCCAATACGACAGCCGGAATTCCCGCCGACCTGCCGATACCGGCCATTTCCGTACCGAGCGGCGTCTATACCAACAACCAGGTCGTCACCATCACCTCCGATGTTGCCGGTGGCGTGATCCGCTACACGTTGGATGGTTCCGAGCCGACCACCAACTCCCCGGTCTACACCGGAGCCCTGACCGTAACCGTTCGTTCGGCCACGGCCAACCTGTCGCTGATCCCCACCAATGCCGATCCGAATCCCGGACCTCCGTACTACGAAGGCTGGCAGCCTCCGCTCGGTGACGTGTTCCGTTTCCGCACCGTGCGCGCGAAGGTGTTCGTCCCCGGTTCGGCGGCAAGCAAATCCGCGACCCGCTCCTATGTCATCACGCCCGCCGGCACGGCGCGCTACAGCCTGCCCATCATGTCGATCAACACCGATGACAAGAATTTCTTTGATCCCGATATCGGCATCTACGTCAAGGGCAACAACAACAACTTCTTCCAGGATGGCAGTGCGTGGGAGCGCCCGGCTTCGCTGGAAATGATCGAGACCAACGGCGTTGTCCAGTTCCAGAACAATGTCGGGATCCGTCTGCATGGTACGACCTCGGTCAGCCGCCCGCGCAAGAGCCTCCGCATCTACATGCGCGATCCGACGTCGCTGAATTACCCGATCTTCCCCGACAAGCCGGTGAATGCCTATTCCACGTTTATTTTCCGTTCCGGCGGCAACGACTGGGGCAACACGATCTTCCGCGATGCGTTCATCCAGTCGCTGATCTCCCACCTCAAGGTGGACCGTCAACACTCCCGCCCGGTCATTGTTTTCCTGAACGGCGAGTACTGGGGCGTGCACCATATCCGTGATCGTTTCGACGAAGGGTACATCCTCAACCACTACGGGCTGGGCGAAAACGAGTTTGTGCAGATGGAGGCCGACCTGGCCATCAGCCAGCAGCTCGTGTACGACCGCGGGTACGAGCCGTTGAAGGCCGACTACTACGACCTGCTGAAATTCCTGAATGAGCAGCGCGTCGTATCCTCCGGGAACTACGAGCAGGTGAAGACCCGCATCGATGTCGGAAACTACATCGATTACCTCGCGACGGAAATCTATTGCGGCAACACCGACTGGCCGGGCAACAACGTGAAGATCTGGCGTTCGGTCTCCACGAACACCGCGCCGGATGCGCCCTACGGCCATGATGCGCGCTGGCGCTGGATGATCTACGACACCGACTTCGGCATGGGTGCCGACTTCACCTATGTCCCCGGCCACAGCGAATTCGCGAACTACAATTCATTGGCCCACGCCACCGCCCTGAACGGCCCGCACTTCTCGAACAAGTCGAACGCAACCCTGATCCTCCGCCGTATGCTGGAGAACACCGACTTCCGCGCGGAATTCGTCAGCCGTTTCAGCGATCACCTGAACAGCGCATTCCGCGCCGACCGCGTCCTGGCCCAGCACCAGGCCATGGCCGGGAAGCTCGCGCCGGAAATGGCCGAACATGCCCGCCGCTGGCGCCAGCCGGTGAACTGGAGCAACGACCTCCAGCGCGTGCGCGACTATGCCTCCCTGCGTACCGATGCGGTCTGGGGCCACCTCCAATCCTACTTCAACCTCGGCGGCCGCCGTACCCTCCACGTCAACGTCTCCGATGTGAACGAGGGTACCGTGCAGGTCAACTCGATCGAGATCACGCCCGATCTGCCGGGCGTCTCCGCATCGGTATACCCCTGGTCGGGCTCGTACTTCACCAACACCACGGTAACCCTGACCGCAAAGGCCAAGCCGGGATTCCGTTTCGTCAAGTGGGTGAATGGCCTGACCGGTGTGGACCTGTCCACCAATGCCGTCTTCAGCGTTGCCCACGCCAGCGAACGTTCCTACACCGCGATCTTTGCGCCGGACCAATCCGGCCTGGTACCGCAACCCTTTGATCTGGGAACCGGTTTCTTCGTGTTTACCGAGTGGGCCAACACCGAGGCGGCGGGTACCTATCCGGCGCACATGATCTTCGAGCAGGTCGATGGTGCTGATCCGGTCCTGTCCGTGCCGATGGATGGTTACTGGGTGCTTCCCTACAACTTGGCGTCGCGCAGCCGCATCAACGGATTGGGCACCAATGGCTTTTCGTTCATCAACACCGGCGACAAGGTGGCGTTGCCGGGTTCCGGTTTCCTCGGATCCGCCATCGCCGCGGTTTCCACCATTGGCCGCAGCAACGTGACCGTGTCCTTCACCGCCGGCACCGTCGTGCCGAACTTCCGCACCTACGGCGTGCGCCTGCAATACCGCATCGGCGGCAGCGGCCCGTTCGTGGATGTCCTGGAAAATGGCCAGCCGGTGGAATACCTGCGCAATGCCACGGCCGGTCATGCCCAGTCCTTTGGACCGGTCGCCCTGCCTGCCTTGGCGAACAACCAGCCTTACGTCCAGGTTCGCTGGAAGTATTACTACATCGACACCGGTGTAACCGGGGCACGTCCGCAGATCCGGTTGGATGATATCCTCATCGCCTCGGACAAGGCACCGTCCGCCCCGATCGTCAAGGTCTCGGCCAGTAGCACGTTCGGTGCCTCCGGCGGCACGGCATGGCTGAACGGATCGCTTTCAAAGGACAACGATGGCCAGATTGTCTCCTACGCCTGGACCCAGTTGTCCGGACCTCCCGCGGCCTTGAGTGCGGCGAATGAGGCCGTGGCCCAGGCCGCCATTCCGGCCCGGTCGCAGAGTGCGACGTACCAGTTCCAGTTGGTGGTGACCGATAACGACGGACTCTCCGCCACCGGTGTGGTCACGGTCAGCCAGGTGATCAACCTCGCGAAGACCTACGACCAGATGTTCTTCCGCGGCACGGCGAACGGGTGGGGCACCACGGCCATGAGCCTGGTCAGCAACTACACCTGGGAAATCACCGCGACCTTCGGGGCCGCGTCGAACGAGCGGTTCAAGTTTGACGTGAACGGCGACTGGTCGCTGAACTTCGGCGACAACAACAACGATGGCATAGCCGACCAGAGCGCCACGGTGGACATTCCGGTAACCCAGGGCGCGGGCAATTACCGCATCCGCTTCAACGACCAGAGCAAACGGTACTGGGTGACCAAGATCGTCGCCAACCAGCCCCCGGTGGCCAACGCCGGTAGCAACCGCTCCGTCTCTCCCGCCGGCGAGGTGATCACCCTCAACGGAAGCGCCTCGTCCGATCCCGATGGCTCCATCACCGCCTTTGCCTGGACCCAGGTGTCCGGCCCGGCCGCCGCGATCAGCAACGCCGCCTCCGCGTTCCCGGTGGTGACCATCCCCGCCGGCCCGGAAGCCACACTCTACGTATTCCGCCTGGTGGTGACCGATAACGAGGGACTCTCCGCGACCGGAACGGTCACCGTGACCCAGCAACTCGCGAAGAGCCATCCGCAGGTGTACTTCCGCGGCACGCCGAATGGCTGGGGCACCACGGCGATGGCCCTGGTCAGCAACAACGTGTGGGAAACCGAAGCGGTGTTCGGCGCGACGGCGACCGAGCGGTTCAAGTTCGATGTCTTCGGTGATTGGTCGCTGAACTTCGGCGATACCAACAACGATGGTATCGCGGAGCAGTCCGGTGCCAACATCGCCATCACCCAGGGCGCGGGCACCTACATCCTCCGCTTCAACGACCTGACCCGCCGCTACTGGATCATCAAGCAGATCGTCAATGTTCCTCCGGTGGCCCATGCCGGCGCAAACCAGACAGTCTCGCTCGACGGCGGGGTTCGCACGCTGAACGGCAGCGCCTCCACCGATAGCGACGGAACGATCACCGCCTACGTCTGGACCCAGGTGTCCGGCCCGTCCGTAACCCTCAGCAATGCTTCGTCGGCGCTGGCTTCGGTAACGATTCCCGCCGGTTCTCCCGCCGTCTATGGATTCGCGCTGGTGGTGACCGACAACAGCGGCGCCTCGTCCACCGGATTGGTCAGCATCACCCAGCAGAACATCGCGCCGGTGGCCCATGCCGGCACCAACCAGACCGTCCTGCTTGAGGGCGGCACGGTCTCGCTGGTGGGAACGAACTCGTCCGATGCCGACGGCAGCCTGGTCGCGTTTGCCTGGAGCCAGGTTTCCGGTCCTGCCGTGGTGTTGACCAACGAGGCCACGCCGGTCGCGACAGTTAACATTCCGGCCCAGTCCAGCAATACGGTGTACACCTTTGCGCTGGTCGTGACCGACAACCATGGTGCGTCCGCGACCGGAACGGTCACCGTCACGCAATCCGCACCGCAACTGCTCAAGTCCTACGATGTGGTGTACTTCCGTGGTACGCCGAACAACTGGGGCACCCTGGCCATGACCCTGGTCAGCAATTATACCTGGGAGAGCGAGGTCGTGTTCGGATCCTCAACCACCGAGCGCTTCAAGTTCGACGCCAGCGGCAACTGGTCGGTCAACTTCGGCGACAACAACAACGACGGTCTTGCCGACGCATCCGGCGCGAACATCGCCATCACCCAGGGCGCGGGCACCTACCGGATCCGGTTCAACGACCAGACCCGGCGCTACTGGGTCACCAAGATCGTCGCCAACCAGCCCCCGGTGGCCAACGGCGGCGGCAACCGCACCGCGGCCCTGGCGGGTGAAACGCTGACCTTCAACGGCGGCGCCTCCACCGATCCCGACGGCTCGATCGCCGCGTTTGCCTGGAGCCAGATCTCCGGCCCGGCCGCCGTGATCAGCAACGCCGCCTCGGCCTTCCCGGTGGTGACCATCCCCGCCGGATCCAACGGCACGCTCTACGTGTTCCGCCTGGTGGTGACCGACAACGAGGGACTGTCCGCGACCGGCACGGTCACCGTCACCCAATCCGCACCGCAGTTGCTCAAGACCTACAACCAGGTCTTCTTCCGCGGTACCGCGAACGGGTGGGGTACCACGGTGATGACCCTGGTCAGCAACTATGTCTGGGAGATCGAGGCGACCTTCGGCCCCGGTTCGACCGAGCGGTTCAAGTTCGATGTCAACGGCGACTGGTCGCTGAACTTCGGCGACAACAACAACGACGGCCTCGCCGAACAGTCCGGCGGCAACATCATGATCACCCAGGGTTCCGGCACCTACCGGATCCGGTTCAACGACCAGACCAAACGGTACTGGGTCTACAAGAACGGCGCGGGTTTCCTGAGCGCCTACAGCTCGATGACCGTGGCAGGCACGTTCAACGGATGGAACCCGGCGGCGAACAACATGACGCTGGTCGATCACTACACCTGGCAGTACGACGTGGTGCTCTTCGCGGCGATCAACTTCAAGTTTGTCGCCAACGGGGCCTGGGCTTCCGGAAACTGGGGCGAAGCCAACCAATCCGGCACCACCGTTCCGTTGAACGGCATTGCCGAGGCCAGCGCCGGCAACATCGTGGTCAGCAGTGCGCTCAACGGCGCCTACCGGATCATCTTCAACGAGCAGACCCGTGCCTTCAGCCTCCAGGCCGTTCCCGCGGTGGCGAGCCTTGCCCTCGGCACGGCGAACTACACCACCCCGTGGGAGAAGTTCTACCAGATCAACCTGCTCGATCCGGTCCAGCGCGCCCAGGATCCGGACGGGGATGGCCTGAAAAACCTGACCGAATACTACCAGGACATCAATCCCTACCATGAAGACAGCGATGGCGATCACTACCAGGATCGCGACGAACTGATGGCCGGCACCGATCCGCGTTTTGATCAGGACTACCTGTTCACCGACTTCGTGCACCAGGACGGCGCGCTGCTGGTCGTCTGGACCGGCGTGGGTGATCGCAGTTACCTGGTCGAGGCGGTGATCGATGCCGCCTCCGCCACCTGGACGTCGGTCTCGTCGGTGATGCCCGGTGTGCCGGGCGCGATGAGCGTGGATGTCAGCGACGCCATCGAGGACGGGGCCGCCGCCTTCCGGGTGCGGGTGCTCAACGTCCTCTATCCGCCCGAATAAGTTTTCGCGGGTTCCTCCTAGTCCCGCAAGGCCAGCCGGCGCATCCGCAAGGGTGCGCCGGTTTTTTTGCGCAGGTATGATGCCGGCCGGTCTCGATGCCGAAGGTGGTGTGGCGGCATTGACGTATCCCCCGAGGGTGACTACATGATCAAATCATTGCGGGAGAGCAAAGCGCACTTGAGTGCGTTGGTGGAGCTGGTGGCCCGGGGCGAGGAGGTGGTGATCACCGTTCGCGGTAAACCCAAGGCCCGTCTCGTACCGATACCGCAACCGAAGGCCGCCCGGGCGGATGCCTGGGGGCATCGGTTGCAGGAGGCGCGTGCCACCTACACGACCCGCGTCAAGGATTCCAGCGGTGACATCCTTGACACCCTGCGCGGTGACCGGCGGTGATCTACTGGGATACATCGGCGATCATCAAGCTGTACGTCCGCGAGTCCGACTCGGCTGGTTGGCAGCAGGTGGCCCTGGGTTCCGTGCAACCACGGGTGGCCAGTGCCTTGGTGGAAGCGGAGTTCGCCTTTGCCTTGCGCCACAAGGAGCAGCGCAAGGAACTCAAGCTGGGAGGCGCGGCCGCCCTCATCGAGGTCTGGCGCCAGGATGTGGCGGCGGGCCAGTCCCAGGTTGTTTCCGTCAGTGCCGATGTGGTGGCGCGTTCGGTCGAACTGGCCCGTGAGCGCGCCGTTGGTGCCACCTTGCGCACGCTGGACGGCCTGCATCTGGCCACCGCACTGTTGATGAAGTGCCGGACCATCGCCACCGCGGATCGCCGGCTGCATGAGGCGGCGCGGTGTTTCGGTTTGCACGTGACCGGGCCCGGACCTTCCGGTTCCCCTGCCTAAACGGCACGGGGGCTTCCCGCATCGGTCCCGCGGGCGGATGATTCGCCCTTGCCCTGATCCGGAGCCGATCGTAGGATGGCGATTCATTTCACGAAAGGGATTCCAACATGGGCAGCATCTTCAAGGCGTATGACATCCGGGGTATTTACGGCAAGGACCTGGACGAGGAGTTGGCGGGCAAGATCGGCCGCGCCTTCGCCACGTTCCTGAAGTGCAAGAAAGTCGTGCTGGGCCACGACATGCGCCCGCACTCGATCCCGTTGTTCAAGGCGCTGGCCGACGGCCTGGTCATGCAGGGCGTCGAGGTCATCAACATCGGCCTTTGCTCGACCCCGATGACCTACTACGCCAACGGCAAACTCGGAGCCGACGCGAGCATCATGCTCACCGCCTCGCACAATCCCGGCGAGTGGAATGGCTTCAAGCTCTGCCGCGAGCAGGCCATCCCGATCAGCGGCGTGACCGGCATCAAGGACATCGAGAAGATCGTGTTGTCCAACGCGTTTGCCCCGGCCACCGGCGGCGGGTCGGTCAAGGAGGTCGATATCCTGCAGGACTACATCGACCACATCCGCCAGTTCGCCGACGTGAAACGTCCGCTGCGCGTGGCCATCGACTACGCCAACGCGATGGGCATCGTCGAGGGCAAGGTGCTGGAAGGCCTGGTGGAGATTGATCCGTTGTTTGATACCCTCGACGGCACCTTTCCGAACCACGAGGCCAACCCGCTGGTCGAGGAGACCTGGCACGCCTTGCAGCACAAGGTCAAGGCCGGCAACTACGACTTTGCCATCGCCTTCGACGGCGACGCCGACCGCGCCGGTTTCATGGACGAGAAGGGCAACATCATCCCGATGGACATGATCACCGCGCTGATCGCCGAAATGGTGCTCAAGCGCGACAAGGGGGCGACGATCTTCTACGACCTGCGCAGCAGCTGGGCGGTCAAGGAGTTGATCGAGGCCAACGGCGGCAAGCCGATGATGTCCCGCGTCGGCCATGCCTTCATCAAGCAGCAGATGCGCGACAACAACGCCGTTTTCGCCGGCGAGCTGTCGGGCCACTACTACTTCAAGGAAAACTACTTTGCCGAAAGCTCCTCGCTGGCCGCCCTCTACGTGGCCAACCTGCTCAGCGACACCGACGAGACGCTGTCGGAGCTGATCAAGCCGATCCAGAAATACTTCGCCAGCGGCGAGATCAACTCCGAGGTCGAGAACACCGCCGAGGTGTTCAAGCGCCTGCGCGCGAAATACGGCCACGGCAAGGTCATCGAGCTGGACGGCCTGTCGGTCGAGTTCGGCAGCTGGTGGTTCAATGTCCGCGCCTCCAACACCGAGCCGCTGATCCGCCTCAACCTCGAGGCGAAGTCGCGCGACGAGATGGTGGCCAAACGCGACGAAGTGCTCGGCCTGATCCGCGCCTGATCATGCGTGCCCTCGCGGTCATCGGCCTGGCCGCGCTGTGCGCGGCCAGTTCCGCGTGCGCCCAGCCGTGGTTCACCGAGGTCACGACCAACGCCGGCATCACCCACCTGTTCACCCGTCCGACTAGCGGGATCACCGGTAGCGCCGCCCTGGATTTCTTCGAGCAGACCGGCGGTGCGGTGGCCGAGGATTTCGATGGCGACGGCTGGATCGACCTGTATGTGCTGCAGGCGGGGACCAACGCCAACCTCTTGTACCGCAACCGCGGCGACGGCACCTTCACCAACGAGGCTGGCCCACGCGGCGCCGCCCAGGTCTGGCAGGCCGTCGGAGCGGCCGCCGCCGATTACGACAACAACGGAACCATGGACATCGTATTCACGGCGATGACCAACCTGCCGGTCCTGCTGGTGAACACTGGCGGCGGATATTTCGTCTTCACCACCCTTACCAATTCGAAGGTGGAAGTGGATACGGATCTCGAGTTCGGCGTGTTCACCAACTACACCGAGATATTCCGGCAGACCAGCCCAAGTTGGGGCGATCTTGACCGCGACGGTCAACTCGATCTGGCCTTTGGTCGATGGTTCGGGCAGCGGCCGAGCCTGGAATTCTACCACAACCAGGGCGGCCAACTGGTCGAGGCGATGCTCTGGGATGACGAACCGGATTTTTATGTGTTCACGCCGTTTTTTGCCGACTTCAACGGGGATCGTTGGCCCGAGCTGGGATCCGTCGCCGACTTCACCAATACCCACCTGTTTGCGAATAGCCGGACCGGGTACCTCGACCGGGTGGCGCGTGCGGCATCCGGCTATGGTACCGATCAGAACGGCATGGGAACAGCGGTGGGTGACATCGACAACGACGGCGACCTTGACTGGTTTGTGACCAGCATCCGCGACACCACGCCGCCGCCGGGGGTGAAGTGGAATGGCTCGGGAAACCGGTTGTTCCGGAACGAGGGCGGCTTGCGCTTTGCCGACATCACCAGCGAAGCCGGGGTGCGTGATGGGTTCTGGGGGTGGGGGGCGGCGATGGGCGATCTGGACAACGACGGTTGGCTGGACATGTTCCATGTCAACGGATACGCCAACACATTTTTCTCGTGGATTCCGGAGAAGTTCAACGACAAGCCGGCGCTTTTTTTTCGCAACCGTGGCGACGGCACCTTCACCAACATCGCGGCGGAGGCGGGGCTGGCCGACACCGGGCAGGGGCGCGGGACGTTGTTCTTCGACTACGACAACGACGGCGACCTCGATGTGTTCATCGTGAACAACCAGGTGTTGACGGCGGTCGGCACGAACGCGGTGCGCACGCCCGGTCCGCCGCGCCTGTACCGCAACGATAACACCAACGGCCATGGGTGGCTCAAGGTCACGCTGGCTGGTGCACCGCCGCTGCACCGCCACGGGATCGGATCGCGGGTGTACCTCACGGCGGGCGGGATGACCCAGATGCGCGAGCTGAACGCGTCGTCCGGCTACCTCGCCCACGGTCCCGGCCGGATCGCGCATTTCGGATTGGGCACCAATGCGGTCATCGACGCAGTACGCGCGGAATGGATCAACGGCGATGCGGTGGTGGTGCGGGGCCCGGCGATCAACCAGGCGATCTCGGTCGGTTCACCGAAGGCGGTGGTCTCGACGAATTATCTGTATGGCGCGGGAACGGTCACCGGATCGGCGACAAACGTCGCGCCGCTGGGCACGCCGCGCTGGTGGGTGGTCAACGGGGTGACCAACAGCGATCCGGTTACGGCGTCGTTCAGCCAGGCCGGCAAGCAGGAGTTGGTGCTGCACGTCGCCGATGCCTCGGGCACGAACGTGGTGTGGACGGAGATCCGGCGGGTGTTGGTCGAGACGGCGGAGCTGCAACTGCTCATCGGGCCGGGGCCGGTGTTGTCGGTGCAGTGGGCGGCGCGGTCGGGCTTTGTGTACCGTGTGCAGGCGGCGACCAACGGGGTGGGCGCGTGGGCGACGGTGTCGGTGGCGACTACGGCGGCGGCGAACGAGGCGGTCACCGGCGTGGTCACCGCGCAGGCGGCCCATGCGGCGTTCCGGTTGGTCGAGCAGCCGGGGCCGTAACGGCGCGGTCGGCGCCCGCGCCTACAGGGCCGGGGCGATTTGGTTTTCCTCTTCGTTGCGCGGGATCACCGATCCCGCCTACGAGGCCGGTGTGGCATCCAGAAACGCGAGGGTGCGTTGTTCCATCCAGTGGTTCCGGCCGAGGAAGCCGAGGTGGCCGCCGTGCGGGGCGATTTCCAGGGTGAGGAACGGGTGGTGTTCGGCTTCGGCGCGCGGGTAGCAGTGGGGGCCCATGAAGGGATCGTCAAGGGCGTTGACGAGCAGGGTGGGGCGTTCGATGCCGCCGAGCACATAGCGGCTGCTGACCCAGCGGTAGAGGGCGGGCACGTCATCGAAGCCGAAGTGCGGCACGGTGTAGCGGGCGTCGTAGTCCTCCAGGCTTTTGATTTCCTCGTAGGCGAGATCGTCGATGTGGCCGGGCATCACGTGCATTTTCTGGCGGATGCGTTCGCGGAACGAGTTCAGGAAACGGCGGACGTAGAACCGGTTGTCGGGGGCGTTGAGGCGGCGGGCGCAGTCTTCGACATCGACCGGGACGGACAGGCAGACGGCGCGGCGGATTTCGCCGGGCACGCGGTATTCGAGGCGGCCGAGGTAGTTCAGGGTGAGGTTGCCGCCGAGGCTGAAGCCGACGAGGTCGATGTGGAGGTAGCCGGCGAGGCGGGCTTCGAGGATCACCTGGGCGAGGTCGTCGGTGAGGCCACCGTGGTAGAAGTGGACCTTGCGGTTCGGTTCGCCGCTGATGCCGCGGTAGTTCCAGACCCAGACATCGCGACCGGCGTCGCGCAGGGCTTGCACCATGGTGCGGACATAGTGGCGGTGGACATCGCCTTCCATGCCGTAGGAAACGATGACCAGGCGGGGGCGTCCGTCGGCCACGGTGTCGATGTCGAGGAAATCGCCGTCAGGGGTTTCGATGCGCCGACGCTGGTAGGTGATCACCGGGGCGGGTTTGTAGGCGCCGAGGATCGTCTGGAGGTGCCCGCTGCGCAGCCAGGGCGGGGCGCGGTAGGATGACGGGATGACAGGCATGGATGCGCGGTGGATCGCGGCCGTTCTTAGTAGAGGTGCACGGCGAAGGCGATGGCGATGCCGAGCAGGGTGCCGGCAAGCACTTCAAGGCGGGTGTGGCCGAGCAGTTCGGCGAGTTTTTGTTTCGACAGGTGGTGTTCCTTGAACAGTTCGGCGACGATCTTGTTGAGGATGCGGGCCTGTTGGCCGGCGGCGCGGCGCACACTCTGGGCATCGAACATCACGATCAGGGCGAAGGCGAGGGCGACGGCAAAGAGGGTCGAGTCGAAGCCTTCGATGAGGCCGACCGCGGTGGCGAGGGCGCTCACCGCGGCGCAGTGGGCGCTGGGCATGCCGCCGGTGCTGACGATGTAGCTGAAGTCGACTTCGCGGTTGCGGATCAGGTTCCAGGTGAACTTGATCGACTGGGCGGCGAGCCAGCCGAAGAAGGCGGACAGGAAGGACGGGTTGTTCAGCAGGTCGTTCATCGGTAGCGACAAAGAAAGACCAGATCGCCGGTTCTGTCAATGGTAGGCAAGGATTTCCAGCCAGCGTTCACCGTTTTTGCCGAGGACCCAGGAGCCTTGTTTGCGGGTGACGAGGCGGAGGCCGTTGCGGCCGAGCACGGCTTCGTCGACGGACAGGATGTGGTGGCGTTTGCCGGCGAGGGCGCGGCGTTCATCCTCGGTGGCGGGGCGACCGCGCAGGGGGACGCCGCCTTCGGAGACGGTCATGACGATGGTGGTGGCGGGTTCGCCGGTCCAGCGGGAGGGATAGCGGGCGAAGTAATCGAGCGGGCGCGGGGTTTTCGCCACGAGGGTGAAGGCGGGCTCGAGTTGGTCGAGGTAGTCGCCGAGGCCGAACACCTCGTGGGTTTCCTGCCAGCGGTAGACATCGAGCGGGTGGATGCCGGTGAGGTTGTGGCCGTGGTAGTTGCCGTGGTCGGGTTTGAGTTTCTGGGCCTTGAACCAGCGGTGGAATTGGGTGTTGTTGATCACGCCGACTTCGAAGTGCAGGTGGGCACGGACGACCGGGATCCCGGTGGAGGCAGAGTTGCCCATCAGGCCGAGGGTCTGGCCGCGGGTGATTTTCGCGCCGGGACGCATCGCCGGATCGACGTCGGCGAGGTGGGCGTAGAGGGTGTAGATCTCGCCCATGGTGGGGTCATCGTGGACGAGCACGACGTACTTTCCGTAGTTCGAGTTGCCGGCGATGCGGTTTGCGTAGGCGACGCGGCCATCGGCAGCGGCGATGATCAGGTCGGTCGGCATGTTCTTGCGGTCGCGGTTCATCGGGCCGATGTCGAGGCCTTCGTGGAAGGAGGGCAGCACGTATTTGCCTTGTTGGGTGCTGCGCACCGAGCCGTACATCGCGGACTCGGGGCGGCCGGAGGCGGTGGGCATGTAAATGCCGGGGGTGTTGGTGTCGAGCAGTTGGTCCTGGGCGGAGGGGAAACCGAAGCGGAGGCCGGGCGGCGCCGGGGGCACGGCGGGGGCGGCCAGCGGGGCAGCGAGTTCGGGGGCGGGGAAATCGGCGGCGGAGGGGGTGTTATCCGGCCAGAGCCACCAGGCCACGATCAGCAGGTCGAGGATCAGCAGGGGAATCAGCCAGGCGCGGTGGCGTTGCCAGGCGCTTGGGGGCGGGTCGGCGGGGTTGGGTTGTCCGTAATTCAGCATGGGTGGAGATCCGATCAAAAAGTGATCACCGGATATGCCCCAAGCGCGGGGTGGAATCAATCACGGAACGAGGGAAAGGCCGGGATGTTCAGGCGATGGGCAGGAAGGTGAGGTCGTCGGTGGCGAGGTTGAGGATGGCGCAACTGGGTTGCTGGGCGCGGTGGAGGGCGCCGGGATTGATGACGCGGGTGCGGCCGTGGCGGTCATCGGCGGCGAGGTGGGTGTGGCCGGTGAAGAGGTAGTCGTAGTTCTGGCTGGCGATCAGGCCATCGAGGCGGCGTAGGTCATCGCCGTGGAGGACCGCGATGGCGTGGCCGGCGAGGTGCAGGGTGGCCAGTCGGCCGGGAAGGTCGAGGTAGCCGACCGGGGAGAAGAGGTCGTCGGCATAGGTGTCGACGTTGCCGAAAACGCAGGTAATCGGGGTTTCGGGGTCGGCGAACCCGGCGGCGAGTTCGGTCAGCACGGCGGCGGATCCGATATCGCCGCAGTGGATGACGTGGTCGGGGTGAAAGGCCTTCAGCGCGGCGATGGCGCGCACGGTGCGGGCGACGTTGCCGTGGGTATCGGACAGCAGGGCGAGGTGCATGGAGTGTGGATAACAGGGCGAGGGGCGGAAGGGAACAACGAAACGCGCGGAACATGCGGAGGGCGCGGGGGAGAAACGACGGAAGGGGCTGAAATGAGGAAGATAAAATGGTGGGGATGGGGATGTAAGTGCAGAGGCCGCCGCGGGGAAAGGGTTTTGGGTGTGTGGGTCGGGATCAACGTCCGGCTGATCCGTGGGAGTCGAGGCTGATCTACAACCACCAGCGCCCCCATGAAGCACGCGACATGCTCGTTTCGTTGACTCGCGACGAACCAAGTCCCCGAATATTCCTGAAAAGCTGCCCGTCCATGAATGTCTCGACCCGGATATCCTTCGAACGGTTAAAGGCAAAGGACAAATGATGTTTCGGAACCAGTTCGATGGTATCGGGTCTGCCGTGGTCGGTCAGCACGTCGCCTTGCGCATATACATCGCGAGGCCGTCTACGAGGTCCTCTTCGGTCCGATCAAGATCGCCCAATATCCCTCAATACACGGGACTGCGTTGGTACGATACACAAGCTTTATTCCGGCCTGGATACAACCCGTCACCGTTTGCGCTTGGACAGGAGCGATGACAACCGAGGATAATCGACCTTGGTGTTGTGGCGTCGATCAACAGGGATGCGGGATACTCTGGTTACAGGTATGTCGGGCCATCCCAACCCGGATAGCAAGCGTTCGATTTCGCGGATTGATTCCGGTTGATCGGTCTCCACCGCCAAGCATATGCCGTGCGTTGGTGTGGCCAACGCCACTCTGCGAACTCCTTTTATGCTGCGCGCCGGAACTTCGATATGGAAAGGGTATAGGATGCGGTTTTGGTAAGCGACTTTAGCGGAGCACCGACCCGCCAACCAAAGACCACCATGGTGGTCCAGGCAGCCCGCATCACCCGTTCGATGCCAAACGGTATCCCCCGCATGGATTTTTGTTTCATCATTGCCCTGCCCTTGCCAATAACCGGGAATGACCAGCGGTCCTGATACGATGATTTCGCCCACGATGCCCGGCGGAAGCGTGAGCGCTTCGAGTTCCTCTTCTTGCGTGAAGCGCATCGGTGTTCCCCATCGATCGGGAATCACCTTCACGCGGACTCCAGACACGGGTTTTCCCAGCGGAAGCATAACCTCGGCGAAATCCAGGCATTCGACTAGCTCTTCGCGTGATGCCGAGGCGATGGGTTCAGCCTCGGTGGAGCCATATACGGCGACGATCCTGCCTGCTGGTGCGGCCTCCTGCATGCGCTGCAACAGGTCGATGGAAACGGGGCCGCCTCCGGTATACAGTTCGCGAAGTCCGGTCATGGCCTCACGGTTATGACGAGGGACCTGTATCAGCCGCTCCCAGAATGCCGGGGAGGCACCTCCCCGGGTGATGCCGGCATGGCGAATAAGTTCAAGGACGTGCCTGGCGTGAATGGAGCCGGGTTTTGCCATGTTTCCGCGGGGAATGACCGACGTCACGCCGGACCCCAGGTTGGCCAGCAGGAAGATCGGCATCGTGGTGAGGTCGATCTGGCCTTCACGCAGGTTGAGTTCTCGGTGGATGGCAAGGTGCTGGCGGGCTAGAAAGCCGTGGCTTCGCACGATCGCCTTGGGTTGACCCGTGCTACCGCTGGTAAACGTGATTAATGCAGGGTCGTCCTCGTCGCGCCAGACGGGGTCGATGATTTGTTTCGGATGAGGCCCGCTTTGGAGTCGAAGTGATCGAGGCCACCAGCCGCTGGTGGTGATGCGCCTCGGCAGCGTCCTCAAGGTCGGCGTGGTCATGGACCAGGCGTGCGCAATCCAGGGACCGGCCAGAATCGCGGGTTGAATCATACGGGCAGAGGCTTCGCGGATGGCGAGCGGCTGTCCCGGATCGATGAACATCACGGTCAGGCCGGCTCTCCATGCACCGATCATGAGGATGTACAGGGCTGCCGACATGGGTTGCCATAACAGTACAACGTCGCCTTTGGAGCAGCCGAGCCTGGTGAGCAGGTCTGCCGCATGGCCGCTGGCCAACTCGACCTCGGCGAACGTCCATGTGCGGTATCGTCGATTCTGCCAGGCGATGATCGCCGGCGCGTCGGGTCGGTGCCGTGCATATTCCGTCAAGCGAAGGGCAAGGTTGCGGTTCATGGCGTGAGGTCGCTGGAAAACAGGGTATAACGACGCATCACCTGCCCGTATTTGGCGGTGATGTTGGTCACGGGGTTGTCCGTGAGGGCCAAGGCGTGAATGACCCGCCGGTATCCGCGGGAAGCCGCGGCGTGATGGGTCATTTCGGCCATGACGTTTCCCATGCCGGCATAGCAACGGTCAGGCAGGATGGCCGCGGATTTCATGATCAAGGTATCCAGCGTGTTGCCGCTGGTGTGGCGGTAGTAATCCGGGATCGAGAACATGTAGCCCGCGCACCGGTCGTCGTGCATGGCAAGCAGGACAAAGTCCGGGATGATTTTGTCCCGGTAGGGAAGGTATTGAGCCATGAAATCGGTTTCGGAGAGCGGCGTATAGAGAAGGTTGTTTACAAAGCTGGCGGTTGAAACCATAAAAATCCGGTGGAGCTCCCGTTCGAAGTCGGATGCGTCCAGGGTGCGGATGATGATTCCTTGTTGAGCGAAGCGTTCGCGTACCCGCGATAACCTGGCGTCGATGCCGTCGAGCGAGGTCACCAGGGCGGATTGGTATTCGGCAAGGGGTGAAAATCCGGCGGTCCGCCACCAGGAAGGGTACTCGGGGGGATTGAACGGTTCCATCATGAACGGAGGTTCCGTGCCCGCGTCGATTACCCACCGGTACCGCCGCCATGTGTTGCCATCCATCGGACCAATGACCTGTGTCCGGCCGGCATGCCGGGCGATGTCGCATCCTGCATCGAGAAGGCGGCGGGATGCCCCCTCGTTCACCGCGTCGAAATGACCGATCACGGCAACCGCCTTGTCCATGTACCGTGGAGCCTCGGTCCACCAGCATGAACAGCGACCGACCACCAGATCACGTTGCATGGCGACCACATGCGCATCCGGGCGTTGTCGGAGCAGCAAGGCCGCATCAAACGCCGGCATGCCCGGATCGCTACACAGGGATGAAACACGAACGAAGTCCGAGGGCGAGAAGATATGGATCGATAGATTCATAGCAAGGTTCCGAACCATGAAAAAACCAGGCTTATGCCGCCTTGCACCAGCCACCGCGCATCGCGGCCGTGATCGACCAAACGCCGCCACTCCACGTGCATGAACAGGAGCGACGCCATGAACCCGAGCATCCAACTGCTCGCCAGAAGGAGGGCGACGTTGGTGCTGCTGACAAGTAAGGCCGGGATTACCACGACACAACCCAGCGTGGCTGCGGCGATCAATCTGCGCTTCAGGTGGCCCGTGTGATCGCTCCACTCGGAAGTGGCCATCAGGCTGACCGCCACGGAGAACGCCAGGTGATACGACGCGAAATCGTGATCGGCGGGATGGATCATGTGCACCATCAGCCAGAAATAACCAGGTGCCAGCACGGCGGAGGTGGCGCCGAGGGTATGGGTCATACGGCTGTTCGACCCGCGGCTCAGCCATTTGTAGACCGCCAGGGTCAACAGCGGGGAGATGATCCACATCCACTCCGCCGTGAAGGCGGCCAGGTAGATCAGCACGGAACAGCCGATCAAGGCCGTGTCGTTGAGGCGGGTTCCACGGCGCATGAACAGCATGAGCCACACCAACAGGACGAGGAGGGCGAGGCGGACGATTAACGCCTCGGTGGTGAGCAGGCGAAACCGGTCGAATAACGCCACGGTGAGCAGGGGGATGAACGCGTTGTCGAAACCGCGCAAGGCGACGGCCTCGATCAGGGTGATTAGCAAGCCCAGCAGCGAGGCCATCATGATGCGGTTTGGCCACGAGGGGGGGATGGAGTCCGGCAACAGGATCATGGCCGCCACGCTTGTCGCGACCATGACGGCGAGCGACCCCTCGATGGTTTTTGTTCCTTCATCGGTCTTGTAGGCATGCCGACCATACCGACGACCGATCAGGGCACCTGCTGAATCCGCAAACGTCAGGGTGGCGATGGCCAGCAGGTAGGTCGCGGTGGTGTGCGCGCTGAGGTAAAAAACCAGGGCTACCGCCAGGGGAAAGCAGAATTCGCCATATGACTCGCGTGCTACGCCATGAAGCGCGCTTCGCTCAGGGGAATGGCTGGGTCGGAGAAGTCGTAGCGCGGCCAATCCAAGCATGGAGGCGGCGGCCAGCACCCACACCGGCCAGGCGGCATCGAAGATCCAGGGGAAGCTCATGGAAAGGATTCCCAGGGAAAGATGCACGGACTTGCGGCCCGCTTCCGGGGAAAGCGTTCCTTGTCGCGTGAGTTGCCCGGTACTGGTCAGAATGCCGGCAAGCACCATCAGCACCGCAGCCATGGCGATCCAGGGATTCATGCCTTGATTACTTCCTCGACGACGAATCGGCTGTAGAACCAGGCTTTGTCCTGCTTGAACAGGTGCTCCGAAAGGTCTTTCATCGGTCGCAGGATATGCGCCATGCTATCCGGGCGCGAGCGGGGGACGAGCATGTTCCAATAGGCCAGGCGAGCACCAGGGCGGGCTACACGCACGATGGCGCGGAGCAGGCGCTCGTAGTTCTCCGGGGACATGTATTCGAAGATATCGGACAGGTTGAATCCATCGACGCTGTCCTCCGGCAATCCAGCCAACACATCCTCCAGTGCCTCCACGCGCCACTCCACCCGATCCAGTCGGTCGCATATTCGGGGGAAGTGCTCTGGGCGCAAGGCCATCGGCAGGGTGTCCCCGTGTTGGCCGGTCAGGATCCACTGCATGTAAGGGTTTTGCCCGGGGGCAAGGGCAGTCATCGCATAACGGGTTCGCTCAAGAATCCGATCCGATACGCTGCCGTCGACATACCGGAAGAATTCCGGGTCCCGGCCCAGCAGGCCCATCATCCGCCGAGAAAAGAACAACCGGAACAACCCGTTCCAGCGGCGGTTGGCCCAGTGTTCCCGATAATAACGATCCCGTTCCGCGGGAGTACGTGGTTCAAGTAGGGCCATCACGCGGTCGCGCGGATGAATGAGCGGTAGGATTCGGGTCCGGAAAGTCTCGAAATACCGCTCGAATTTTCCCGCATGTCCGATCCCGTGCAGGATTTCCGGTTTGCGCGCATCCCAGAAACTGCGCCCGTCATCGGGAAGCGCGGATCGGCATCGCCGGTACAAATCCAGCCGCTGCTGGCTCGTGCGCGATCCATGCAGTTCAAGCCACTCGCCGTGTGAAAGGGTGCGGTAGGCGGCGACGCGCAGCCAGGCACAGGCCCGCTGGGCTGGGCTCAGGTCCACGGCGATGATACGGGCCGGATTACCCGTCAGCAAAGCCAACGTATTGTCGCCGGCTGACATGATGCTGACCAGTACGTGGCCCGCAGACGGGCGCAGGGCTTCGGTCAGGATATCCGCATCCTCCCAGCATTGTGCATACCGGATGGTGTCGAATTCGGCCCTGGCGGCGATCTCACTCGGCATGGGCGCCCTCCCGGACCGACAGGCGGCGAACGGTGCCGTTGGCGCCGTTCAACTCGACTTCGTCCCCGGTGTGCAACCACGAGGTTGCGCCGTTGACGCCGATCACCGCGGGCAGTCCCAGTTCGCGGGCGACAATCGCTGAATGGGACAAGAGGCTGCCGTGCTCCACCACCAGGCCGGCCGCGGCGGGAAAGAGCATCACCCAGCCGGGATCGGTGCGCGAGGCGATCAGGATCTCCCCGGGATTGACCGTAACGCCGCGTGGATCGATAACGACACGGGCAGCACCGCGGACGATGCCCGGGCAACACGCCGTGCCCGATCGGATGTCCCCCGTTTCGGCCGATTCCATGGCCCTCCCCTGAAAAGTATGGCCAATGTAAGGCGATCCGCGTGTCTCGAAGCGATCCGCAGGCGCTGGTGTGTTCCGGTACGTA
>CALBHI010000472.1 GCA_937894535.1 uncultured Verrucomicrobiota bacterium | reverse complement strand
CCTTCGATGTAGCGGTCGTCCTTGACCGGCGCGGTGAGGCGTCCGCCGACGAAGGGCAGGCGGATCTGTCCGCCGTGGGTGTGGCCGCTGAGCATCAACTGCCAGGGCTCGCGCCGGAGGGCGTCCTTGGTGTCGGGGTTGTGGGCGAGCACAATGCGCGGATCGGGGGCGGGGCCGAATCCGGCGCGCACCGGGTCGAGGTTGCCGCTCCACAGATCCTGGACGCCGGTGAGCAGGAGGCGGCGGTTGTGGACGGTGATGGACTCGGTGGCGTCGTGGAGGACGTGGATGTGGGCGGCGCGGAGGAGTTCGATTACGGCGTCCGGGGTGGCGGGGCCGCCACGGTCGGCGGACCAGCGGCCGCCGTCGTGGTTGCCGAGGCAGGCGAAACAGGGGACGTGGTCGGCGAGGCGACGCAACACGCGCACCAGTCCGTCGGGATCAGGTGCGACGGCATTGACATAGTCGCCGGTGAAGCAGGCGAGGTCGGGTTGGGCGGCGAGGGCGAGGTCGATGGCGGATTGGATGTGGTCGAGGGAGATCATCCGCGAAGAATGGAGGTCGGTCAGGTGGGCGAGGCGTATGGCCGGGCCGTCGTCGTTCCAGAGGGACAGATCGCGTTGGTTCAGCTCCACCGACAATCCGCGCAGGACCGGGATGGAACCGGCGATTCCGGCCATGGCGGTGCCGCGCAGAAATTGTCGCCGGGTGATGGGCATGCCGCTTCGACCGCGGCGGTGTGGCGGTGTTCAACGGCCCCCTGACGTATTGCTTCGGCCCCGGCGATGGGCGTAGGATGGCGGGATGAAGAAATCCTATGTGTGGTTGGGCGTCGCCTTGCTGGCGGCGGGATGCGGGCCGGGGCGGAACGAGCGCGGGGCGGAGGCGGCGCCGGCGATGTCGCCGGAGCAGGTGGCCGGGGTCCTGGCTTTCGCGGACGCGCACGACGGGACGGTCGATCATGTGGTGGAGGATTGCGCCAATTGCCGCCTCGGCATGAAGGGGCTGGCGTCGATCACCGCGACCGTGCAGGACTACACCTTGTATTGCTGCGCGGAGCATTGCCGCGAGGCGGTGGTGGGTTCTCCCGAGAAGGTGTTGGCGAAGATCAAGGTCGAGTAGGCGAGGGCTGTTTCGATGAGCAAGAAAAAGGAAGCGGACATCGTGGCGGTCCTTGAGGCGCGGTTCGGGCGGCACCCGGAGCGCCATGAGGGTGTGGCGTGGACGGCGGTGGCGGCGCGGTTGGCCAAACGTCCGGAGGCGCTGCGGGTGTTGGCGGCGATGGAGGCTTCGGGCGGGGAGCCGGATGTGATCGGGGTGGAGGCCGGGTCAGGCAAGGTGGTGTTCTGCGACTGTGCGGCGGAAAGTCCGGCGGGACGCCGCAGCCTGTGTTATGACTGGGAGGGGTGGGCGTCGCGCAAGGAGCACCAACCGGCAGGCAATGCGGTCGATGCCGCGGCGGAGATGGGGGTCGAATTGCTCGACGAAGACCAGTACCGGGCGTTGCAGCGGGTGGGCACGTTCGACACCAAAACCTCCAGTTGGCTTGCGACGCCGGAACCGGTGCGGAAGCTCGGCGGGGCGCTGTTTGGCGACTGGCGGTACGGGCGGGTATTCATCTACCACAACGGCGCGCAGTCGTACTACGGTGCGCGTGGCTTCCGAGGAAGGTTGTTGGTCTGATTTTTCCGAGGATGGTCCTTTTCGCTCGCCCGGTCTTTCGCTTTACCCTATCTTGATTGCACAAGGAATCGCTGTGCGGACTGCTGCAGCGACCGACCAAGGAGGCTGGTCATGGTGGAGTTTTTTGCTGGGCTGTCGGCGATTGAGAAGTTCTACATCGGGTGTGCCCTGTTTGGCGGGGCGATGTTTCTCCTTCAAACCGTTCTGATGTTGCTCGGGATTGATGGTGGCGAAAGCCATACCGGCTTGGCTGATGCGGATATCAGCTTCAAGTTCATCTCGTTGCAGGGTCTGACTGCGTTTTTCATGATGTTTGGCCTCGTTGCGTTTACCTTGTCGCGCCAGCACGGTGCGTCGCACGTGGTAGCCGTGGGCAGCGGTGCCGTTGCGGGCGTATTCACGACCTGGTTCATCAGCCGGTTGTTTGTCTTCATGAAGCGGCTGCAGGCCGATGGTACCGAGCGCATTGAAAACGCGGTGGGTCAGGAGGGTACGGTGTACCTGACGATCCGTGCGGGACAGTCGGGCCAGGTGCAGATCAGTTTCCAGAATCGCCTCCGCCACGTGAACGCTGTTGCGGAGGACGGTGCGGAGATCCCTACCGGTGCGCGGGTCACGGTGGTCCGCATCATTGCCGGCAACACGCTTTCCGTACGCAGGGTTTAACCATTCCGAGGAGCTGAACATGGATATGTGGCCGTTGATCATCATTGCGTTTGCCGTTCTGATTATTTCCACCGTGGTCTTTCTGGCCACGCGGTACAAGCGGTGTCCGTCGGACCAGATCCTGGTCATTTACGGCAAGGTGTCCGGCAACCAGTCGAGCGTGTGCATGCACGGTGGCGGCGCGCTGGTGTGGCCGCTGATCCAGGATTATGCATTCCTGAGCCTGACGCCAATGACCATCGGGATTCCGTTGCAGAATGCACTATCGCTGCAGAACATCCGCATTAACGTGCCCAGCACGTTCACCGTTGGCATCAGCACTGATCCCTCGATCATGAACAATGCAGCCGAGCGTTTGCTTGGGTTGCCCAAGCATGCCATCGAGGACATGGTCAAGGAGATCATCTTCGGCCAACTCCGCCTGACCGTCGCATCGCTCACCATCGAGCAGATCAACCAGGACCGTGAAAGTTTCCTCGAATCGATTCGCAAGAATGTCGAACCCGAGCTGAACAAGGTTGGGCTTTACCTGATCAACGTCAACATCACCGACATCACCGACGAGTCGCAGTACATCGAGAGCATCGGCAAGAAGGCGGCGGCCGAGGCGATCAACCGTGCCAAGGTTGATGTGGCCGAACAGGACAAGACCGGCGCGATCGGCGAGGCCGAAGCGGTGCGGGTGCGAACCATTCGCGTAGCCGAGAACCTGGCCGAGGCGGCCAAGGGCGAGAAGAAGGCCGAGGCGATGCAGCGTATTTACGTCGAGGGTCAGGAGGCCGAGGCGGTTGAGGGCGAAAACAAGGCGCGGGCCAACATCGCCGATGCCAATGCGACGCTGGTGGTCAAGCAGGCGGCGGCGATGCAGCTGTCCGAAGTGGCCAAGCGTGAAGCGATGGTGGAGATCCAGAAGGCGCAGTACCGGGCCGAGCAGGAGCGCTTGACCGCTGAGGAGGTGGTGAAGCGCGAGATCGAAAAGCGGAACATTGAAATCATGGCCGAGGCGAATGCCGAGAAGGTGCGGCGCGAGGCGCGTGGCGATGCCGATGCGATCCTGATGAAATTCGAAGCCGAGGCCAAGGGTGTCCAGCAGGTGCTGGAGGGCAAGGCGGCGGGTTACCAGGTGCTGGTGAGCAGTTGCGGTGGCGATGCCAAGGCGGCCGCGACCTTCCTGCTCGTCGAGAAGCTCGAGGGATTGGTGGCCAGCCAGGTCGAGGCGATCAGCAAATTGAAGATCGACAAGATCACCGTCTGGGATTCCGGGGCGGGGGACGGCAAGGGCTCCTCCACGTCCAACTTCGTCTCGAACCTGATCAAGAGCGTTCCGCCCCTGCAGGACATTGCCGCGATGGCCGGTGTCGAATTGCCCGCGTACCTGGGCAAGGTTGTGGACGATCCGAAGGCCGCGGCTGCTACACCAGCGAAACCTGCGGCGTCCGGTGGTGCCGTTTGATCCGATCGATCTTTTGACCACGGGTCCCGGCGGTTGCCGGGTGTGGCGAGGGCGTTGCTGATGGGCCGGTTGGCCCCCGTTGCCGACCGGTTCGGAATTGGTTGGTAACGGTGATTTAATCGTTAGCAAGGAGGGCTGTGCCATGAGGACGCGTGCGTATGGATTGATGTTGCTCTGGTTGATGGGCTCGGGTACCGGATGGGCTGACTATCTTGGCGCGGGCAAGCTGCTGGAGTCGTTGATGGTTGCGCCAGCCCCGGCGGAGGAGGTTGACGTTTCCTCGCGTTGGATGAATGACCTGAAGGCGTTGGAGGGGAGCGCTTCCGCGCTGTCCGCCGGTGACGCGGCACGGGTCTGGCTGGACTTGTATGATCGGGTGCGCACGTTTCGGCGTCAGGATCTGATCGCATCCGCGTCGTCCGATGATCAAACGCCTTCCGTGGAACGGTTGATGCTGGCCTTGCCGCCACCCGAGGCATGGGACGCGTTGGCGGAATTGGTCAACACCCGGACCTTGCCGGATACCCCTTCGCAGCGTTCCCTTGAAGGCATGCTGCGGATGCTGGTTCATACCCTGACCGGGCAGACCAGTAACTTCATGACCGAAGCGGAGTCGCTGATCAAGGATCTGGGTGAAGGCGGTGAGGAGGGGTATGGCTCCTACCTGATCGATCAACTCGTCGAGGCCATGAAGGCGAAGGCCTTGATTGCGGGTGATGCGTCGATGGTGGTGGCTTTTCTGGAGCAGGACATCGCGGCAAGGCATCGGGGCGGCGATGACGAGGAGGAGCTTGAACTTCCGGACCTGGTGACCCTGCTGGGGCCGGCGGAGGCGGAACGCCTGCTGCGCCTGGCCCTGGTACTTCCGAATACGACGGTGACCATCCGCAACGGGGCGGAGACCAAACAGCGGGCCCGCGAACTTGCCTTGGAGTTGGTGCCGCGCATGCGTTCGCCGCAATGGGCCATGGCGCATTCTCTGGACGGTTCGGTTCTGTTCGAGGCGTTGCAGAAGGCATTTCCGGAGGGCAAGGTGGCCAAGGACCCGTCGGGCAAGGAACTGGTTACCATGAACACGATGTTCCAGCAGGTCGTGGGATCGTTGAGCCGATCGGTCCGCAGTTCGGCAACCCGTGATTTCGAACGTTCGCCCCGTCAACGGGCGTATCGCACGGCGCAGGTATATTACCTGCTCGGTTTGGTCGCGGCCGACCGGATCGAGGATGCGCAGCGCGTTGCGGCGGCGATACCCGAAGACAAGCGCGATCTGGCCATGTCGGATGATGTACTCCGGCAACTGGAGCATTCAGGCTACACCGAGCAGGTCCAGCAGTGGTTGGAGCGTGTGCTCGAGGAGGATCCCGGACGGCCCTTCTGGACATACTACATGCACCTGTCGGTGAAGCTCGGGAAGGGTGATGCGATGGTCGCATTTGTCAATCGTTTCGTTGCGAGCGAGCAGGTTTCGCGGGACCAGCGTCAGGAGCTCGGGGCATTGTTGCAAGATGCCCGCCTTGCCGTCGATCAGGTTGATGAAGGGGTCGTGCTGTTGCGTGCGCGCCTGGCAGAGGCGGCGAACGACAAGGAGGGCAAGGCGGTTGAACTGGGGCTAACCTTGGCTCGCCTGGGGCGGTTGTTGCAGCAGGAAACCTGGGTGGAGGAAGGGTTGGCGGCGGCACAAGCATCCATGTTTGCCCCGGGATGGGACCGTAGATTCGGCAACAGCGACCTGTCATCGCTGGTGCAACTGCTGGTGGCGAGCGGGCGTGGACCCGAAGCCGAAGCCCTGATCCAGCGAAGCCTGCAGGGTCGCAGGACAGCCATGGATTCCGATTCCGGATTCATGTCCCAGTACGGGATGGTGCAGGATCTGGTTGCACTGGCTGGACTGTACCATGCCGCCGGACGGTTCGATGATGTGATGCTGTTGCTCGACCAGAGCCCTTGGTGGGGCGTTGCCGATCTCGCCGACCTGGCCGGGTCGTATCTCGGGTTTGGATCCGGGGGCAAGGACAAAACCTTTCCGTCCATTTCCGTGATCGCCGCGGATGCCCTGCTTGCGGCCGGACGGGAGGACGAGGCGGTGCGGGTGCTTGAAGCGGAACTCTTTCGGAAAGGTGGTTACGATCCGGCTTACGAGCGGTACGTCGCCATCAAAGGGCTGGCCGCCGTGGATTATCTCGACCGTCTGTATGCGCTCGATCCGTATGAAGAACGGCCACTGATCTGGAAGGCCCATCTGCTTCGGCTCGACGGACAACTGGACGAAGCCAAGGTCCTGGCGCAACAGGCGGTCGCGGTGGATCCGTCGGATGGCGAGCAGGGTCGCGGTACCCGGATGCGGGTGTACGAGGAGTTGGGTGCCATCGCGGAGGCGCAAGGGGATCGTGAACAGGCGGCTTTCCTGGCCGGGGTGATCCGGGCCATCCGGTTGTCCGAGGAGGCCGATGCGCTGTACGACGCGGGCTTGATTGCGCGCGGAGTGGCCCTCTACGAGGAAGCCTTGGGTTATTTTGCCGATGCGTATTGCATCCAGTCACGCATGGCGATTCAACTGGAAGAACTGGGGCGCCTGGACGAGGCGGAGCGTCATTACCAGCGGGCGTATGAACTGATGCCGGACAGTTTCGGGAAGGTGGAGAGCCACTGTTTTGGTTGCGAAGGGGCGTTTGACAGTCCGCGGGCACAGGGCATCGCCGAGCGGGTCTTCACCTCCCTGGCCGAACAGAACCCCGAAAAACCGCAGGTTCATTATCTGCTTGGATACCTGCGGATGGAACAGGGCCGTTATGCGGAGGCCCTGGA
>CALBHI010000471.1 GCA_937894535.1 uncultured Verrucomicrobiota bacterium | reverse complement strand
CAACATCATGCATTTCCCGAAACGGTATCCGGACAGCGTGGTCCTCAAGCTCGAGACCAACTACCGCAGCGTGCCGGAAATCCTCGCCGTGGCGAATGCCTGTATCGCCGGCAACCCGGAACAGTTCCAGAAGACGCTCAAGGCGGTGCGCCCCGCCGCACGCAAACCGCGGGTGGTGCAGGTGCAGGACGGCGACCACCAGTCCGAGTACATCATCGAGCAGGTCCGCCGCCACCTCGGCATGGGCGTGCCGGCCAGCGAAATCGCCGTGCTCTACCGCTCGCATTTCCATGCGATGGAACTGCAGCTGAACCTTGCCCGTCAGCGCATCCCGTACCACATCACGTCGGGCATGCGTTTCTTCGAGCAGGCCCATATCAAGGATGTCTGCTGCCTGGTGCGGCTGGTCGGCAACCCGATGGATGAGCTGGCCTTCGGACGGCTGTTCGAGCTGTTCCCGAAACTCGGCCCCAAGACCGTGTCCAAGATCTGGGAGAAGATCGGGGGCCGGTTTGATCCGCGCGCCGCGCGCGACCGCGACAACCTGCTCGCCGCAATGCCCGCGGCGGCCCGCGACCTGTGGCGTCCGTTGCACGACCAGATGGCCGTGCTGTTCGATGCGCGCCCGGTGGTGCATCCCTCGGAAATCATCCAGCTGTTCATCGATCACTTCTACCAGGCCCATGCCACCACGACCTACGACAACGCCGACAAGCGCGTCGAGGACATCGAGGAACTGGTCCGCTTCACCACCCGGTTCGAGACCGTCGCCGAATTCCTGGGCGAGATGGCCCTGCAAAGCAACCTCGACCAGCAGACCGAAGGCGGAGAGACCGCCTCGGGGGATGTGATCCGCCTCAGCACCATCCACCAGGCCAAGGGCCTTGAGTGGAGCGTCGTGTTCATCCTGTGGACGATGGACGGCCTCTTCCCCTCGCAGAAGACCATGGCCGACGACGGCGATGTCTCCGAAGAGCGCCGCCTCTTCTACGTCGCCACCACCCGCGCCCGCGACGACCTCTACCTTTGCTGTCCGCGCTACCGCCGCACCCGCGACGGTGGCGTCCAGACCTTCATGCCCTCGCGCTTTATCATGGAAGTGCCCTCCAACCTCCTCCACACCGAACGGCCCAGCCGCGGGTACTACTAACCCGCAAGGCACGCTGGCCTGGACGATAAAAACCTTGCCGGTAGAGCGCTTGACCTGTAGCGTCCGGGCAGGAGGTCTGGAGCGTTATGTTGGCAAAAGTATTTTCCGGCGCAGTCTACGGCGTCGATGCCTTCCCGGTCGAAATCGAGGTGAACGCCGGCCATGGTGAGCCCAAGGTCGTTGTGGTCGGTTTGCCCGATGCGGCGGTGAAGGAGAGTTCCGACCGGGTGTGGACCGCGCTGATCAACTCCGGTTTTGCCACCCCGATGGGGCGGACGACGGTTAATCTGGCTCCGGCGGATATCAAGAAGGAGGGGCCAAGTTTCGACCTGCCGATCGCCCTCGGCATGCTGGCCGCCACCGAGGCGATTCCGCGCGAGTCGCTGGAGCCTGCGTGTGTCATTGGCGAGTTGGCCTTGAGCGGGGCGGTGCGCCGGGTGCGTGGCGTATTGCCGTTGGCACTGATGGCGCGGGAGAAGGGGTACCGCATGATGCTGGTGCCCGAGGAAAACGCCGAGGAGGCGTGTGTGGTGTCCGGGTTGCCGGTATTTCCGGTTGGTTCGTTGCGCGAAGCGGCGGATTTCGTTGCCGGTAAGATCCGGCTTGTGCCGCACCGCGTGGATAGCCATGCCGTCTTTACCTGCGCCTCGTTGTACGAGGAATGCTACAGCGACGTGAAGGGGCAGGAGGGTGCCAAGCGCGCGGTCGAGGTTGCGGTAGCCGGAGGGCACAATCTGTTGGCCATCGGTCCGCCGGGAACCGGGAAGAGCATGATTGCCAAACGGGTGCCGAGCATTTTGCCGCCGTTGTCCCTCGAGGAGGCCTTGGAGACGACCAAGATCCACAGCATCGCCGGTATCCTGTCGCCACATCAGGCGTTGGTGGCGCGGCGACCCTTCCGTACGCCACACCATACGATTTCCGATGCGGGGTTGTTGGGCGGCGGCAGCCATCCGATGCCGGGCGAAGTCAGTTTATCGCACCACGGCGTCTTGTTCCTCGACGAGCTGCCGGAGTTCCACCGCAACGTGCTCGAGGTGATGCGACAGCCGCTGGAGGACGGCGTGGTTACGATTTCGCGCGCGGCGGCCAGCCTGACTTTTCCCTGCCGGTTCATGCTGGTCGCGGCGATGAACCCGTGTCCGTGCGGATACTTCGGCGATCCGAAACGTGAGTGCCGGTGTTCGCCCCAGCACATTGCGCGGTATCGTTCAAAGATATCCGGCCCGTTGCTTGACCGCATGGATATCCAGGTCGAAGTGCCCGCGGTCAGTTACCAGGACCTGTCCTCGCTCGGCAAGGGTGAACCCTCGTCGGCGATCCGCGAGCGGGTGGTGGCCGCCCGGGTGATCCAGCAGGCGCGGTTCAAGGGACTGCGTGCGGTCACCTGCAACGCGCAGATGCGGTCGCGCGAGATCCAGAAGTTCTGCCGGTTGGGCGAGGGACCTCAGGCCATGCTCAAGATGGCGATCACCGAATTGAATTTCAGCGCCCGCGCCTACGACCGGATTCTCAAGGTCGCACGTACGTGCGCGGATCTGGCGGGTAGCGAGGCGATTACCGAGGAACATGTATCGGAAGCGATCCAATACCGCTCGCTTGACCGGCAGTGGCAGGTGTAGGGCGGAAGACCCTATTTCGGTTCGGCCAGCAAGACGCTGGTGTCGTTCTCGTTGTCCGAGACCCAGATGATCCGACGGTTCACCGTACGTGGATCGCGGTCATCTTCCTCGTTGTTGGTCAACTGGACGGCCTTCAGGTTGGACGGATCATTGATCGAACTGACATCCATGTAGAAAATCTCGGCATCCCAGTTGTCGTGGTAACCCATCCAGACCACGAGATCATCGTAGATGTCCGGATTGGTATCGTCATAACCGTTTGACGTCAGCTTGATGGGTTTGCGATCGGAGCCAATCTCGTAGAGGTAGATCTCGAAGTCGTCGCCATCAAACCCTTGCCAGACCACCTTGTTGCCCCAGACGCGCGGATACAGATCGTCGTTGGGATTGTCGCTGATGCGGGTGATTTCGCCGTTGCGCCACATGAAAATATCCGCTTCCACGGCGGTGTAACCTTCCCATACGACCGTATCGCCCCAGACGGTGGGCGCCACATCGTCGTAGCGGTTGCTGGTGATCTGTACCGTCGTGGTGGTGGCGGCATCGAACAGGAAGATTTCATAATCAAACCCATCCCAGCCATACCAGACGACCTTGTCGCTATGAACCTTCGGGCCGATGTCGTAATAGAAATTCGTGGTCAACTGCATGCGCACATCACCGGCCAACACCATGATTTCCCACCCGAACGGCCACCCCTTCGCCTTTTGCCAGGCGATCAGGTTGCCCCAGAAGGAAGGGGCGAAATCGTTGCGCCGGTCGTGGGTGATGCGCTGGACATCCGCATCGCCCTGACGCCATGACCACACTTCCGCTTCACCGCTGGGATGCCGACGAACTTCGTTCGTGGTGGAGAAGAGGGCCGGATCAATCGCTTCATTCGTCGATGGTGGCGTCGTTTCCCCTTCGGCCGGTTGTTGCTCACCAGCCACTTCGAATCCGGAATACAGCGCGGTCAATTCCGGTTGCTCGCCTTCATCGCGGGTAGGAACTTCTACCAGCGTCCAGGTGATATTGCCCTCGATGGAGCGGGTATTGGCGGTAAAGAGAACCTGGTTGCTGTGGACTTGCGGTTTGTTTGCACCGTACAGGCCGGTCAACTCTTCGGTGATCTCGCGTCGTTCACCGTTGTCGAGCACCGCAATGTGTGACTGGGCCGAGTTGTTGACGTTGGTGTTGTAGTACATCCATGCGGCAAGGCCGGTTTCGCTGATCACCGGATCCCGGTTGTACAAGCCCTCGCGCGAAATGACGCGGACATCGAAATCCAGTGCGGCTGCCGGGAGGGGGGCATGCGCGGCAAGCGCGACGAATAGCCACGCGAACGGATGATGGAGGCATCGCCTCACACTGCTGGATGTGCGTAAACCCAAACCCATGAAAAGGACCCAAATTAAATCAGCAATATAGTCAGGTCAGATGGGCATGGCTAGCCTGAAAAACCGGTTGTGCCGGATTTTACGTAGGTCTAACACTCGGGACGTGGGTGGGTTACAACCAGCAAGCGAGTAGAAACGCTTTAAAGCGTGCCGGAAACCGGTGGGGCGTTGTCGAGTTGCTCGACCTCTTCCGCAGGGCGTTGGATCAGCAGGTTGGTCGAAGCGGCGATGGGCCAGTCGGGACCCCACCGGTGGGCGTCGCTCCAATAGTGGCCGGGTTTGCGGGACTGCAACCGGGCATCTACCATGCGCGGATCGAGCTTCTCTTCCTGAACCCCGCGAATGGCGGTGTAGTCACGGCCAAAACGTTCGATGGATTTCAGGGTGGCATTGACCATCCGGCGTTCGTATTGGGTACTCAAGCGGACCGTGCGGTCGCGGCGGGAAAGCTGCATGTCTTCAATGGTGTTGGCCATTTCGTAGGCCCACCACACCGGAACATTTGGTCCCCAGGGGGTGTCCTCGAGTACACCGCGGAAACGGGTGCGCAACCCGACCAGCATGGAAGTACGGAGGTCAAACATCATCGAATTCACCAAGGCCGACGAACGTTCGTTGTCGGTCAGCACAATGATCTCGAAACTTCCGCGTTCCGGCGAAAGCGACCCGTTGAGCAGGATCGCGCGTACATGGGGTCGCATCTTGTCGGGAACGAGTTGCCGCGGTGCGGGGAGAACGGCGGTGTAGTAAAGGGGTTTCTCGGCGATGTTGTCCGCCAGCACCATGATTTCGCCGGAGAATATGGCCTCGATGATTTCCTTCTGGGTACGCGCATCCTCTTCGTTGTTGGCCCATACGATCAATTCGCGCCCGAGGAATTTCAGCGCCGAATCTCCGGTGCCCCAGAGATTGTCGCCGATTTGACCGGCGAAAAAGCCGTCGCGGTGCATGCTGACTTTGCGGCGACCGAGCGGAAACCCGCCGACCACATTGGCCACGACATGCTCGATTTTCTCATCACCGTTTTTGCGGTAGGTCACGAGGATGGCGGCAATTTCACCTTCCTTG
>CALBHI010000470.1 GCA_937894535.1 uncultured Verrucomicrobiota bacterium | reverse complement strand
ACCGACATGCGGTACCTGCCGCCCTCGAAGATCAACCGGTGCGATCTGAACCGCTGCCTGTTGTCGGAAGGATGTATCGTTTCAGGTCACCGCCTGCTTCATGCGGTGGTCGGCATCCGGGCCATCATCGGCGATGGCACGGTCATCGAACATTCGGTGATCATGGGCGCGGATTTCTACGAGCAGGGGGAGCCGCCCCCGGGGATCCCGCGCATCGGCATCGGCAAGGATTGCTACATCAAGAATGCCATCATCGACAAAAATGCCCGCATCGGCGACGGGGTCTATCTCTCACCCGATGGCAAGAAAGATGGCACCACCACCGACTACTACACCGTGCAGGATGGGGTGATTGTCGTTCCGAAAAATGCGGTGATCCCGTCGGGCACCAAGGTCTAGGCAACCGCCGACTGAATTCCTGAAAGGATGAACCGCGGATTTCGCTCATGTACGCGGATGGGGTTGGCGTTGTAACGTACCGACCCTTCAGGCTCGGTGCTTCATACGGTCGAGGTCGTTATCCGACAACCCAAGCTATCCGCAGGTGAATGTCTGCATGGCGATAGGTGTGTGGCAGGTTCCTGGCATTTTCTGTAGCTCCGGCGATATTCGCCGGAGGGAGGCAAGGTGTGGATCGTAAGCCGGGAGCGGTACGGAAAAGAAGTGAACCACGGGGGACACCGGGAACAAGGAGTGGATAGCTTCGATACCGCACAGCGCACATCAATCCACGTTTATCCGCGAAATCCGCGGTTCATCACCTTCAGCATTCGGGTTAAACGGCCTTGCGGCGGTAGTACGGGAACCGTTCCGGGTTATCTCCCGGCGGAACATATTTCCAGCGCTTATAGGTCCAGAGCCAATGTTCCGGATGGCTGCGCAGGATGGATTCCAATTCGGTGGTGATGCGTTCGGTCAGGATACGGACCGCGACGCCCGAATCCTCCGCGCGGTAAGGGGCGATGTCCAGTTCGAGCCCATGCTCTCCGACGTAGGATCCATCCGCCTGCGGCGTCAGCATGCCGATGAAAACGTTCGCCCCGGTCTTCAGGGCCAATCCGGCTGGTGCGGTGGACACCGGCACCGGCAGGCCGAAGAACGGCACGAAGATGCCGCCTTCGGACAGTTTCGTGTTTTGATCCAGGACCAGGGCGATCTTGCCCTGTTGCTGGAGGATGCGCAGCAGGGTGCGGACCGCGCCTTCGCGCCGGACGATCTTCTGGCCGTTTTTGTGACGGGCCTCGATGAACATCGCGTCTACCTCAGGATTCTTCAGGGGCTTGGCCACGCTGTGCAGCGGGAAACCGCGGGCGGTCACGGCCATGCCGAGAACCTCCCAGTTCCCGTAATGGGCGGTCACGCAGATATGGGGTTGGGATTTGAACAGCACATCAAAGGAGGCGTCGAAGGATACCCAACGGGCGATACGTTCCTCCGTCCGGTGTGAAAACCAGAAGGCATCCAGCAGGACGAGGGAAAACGAACGGAAGGATGAACGCAGGATACGGCGTTTTTCCTCGGCAGTCCGGGTGGCTCCAAACGCAAGGTCGAGGTTGGTCTCACCGATCCGGCGGAGCTTCCGGCTGAACCGGTAACCGAGTGTGCCGAACAGGCCGGCGAGACGGACGACTGCGCGCCGGGGCAGGTAGGGGATGATGCGGAAGCCGAGGCGGGTGAGGGCGGTTTCCACGCGGGCGCGTATGGGATAGCGTCGGTTCATGGCGTGGGGAAACTGATGGTGAGCCGGGCGGGGCTCGAACCCGCGACCACAAGATTAAAAGTCTCGTGCTCTACCAACTGAGCTACCGGCCCATCAGTGAAAAAATCAAGAGCGTGCAAAGCTAAACAACAGATCAACGTTTGTCAAAAACCTTTCATAAACCTATAGTAACACGGTCATGCGATTCAACCATGGAATCTTTCAGGCGGGCCAACTGACCCGCGGGGTCATGCTGCTGCTCGGTGCCTGCGTCGGGGTGTTTGCCTTGCAGGTTATCATGCCGGATTCGATGAATCTGGGTTTCGTGCGGCTGTTTGGCCTCAGCGTGGACGGGATCAAGCAGGGCTGGTGGTGGCAGGTCATGACCTACGGCTTGTTGCACGGCAACCTGCTCCACATTGTCCTCAACATGCTCGGCTTGTATTTCCTCGGCCCGGAGCTGGAGCGGCACATGGGGTTCCCGGCCTTCCTGTTGATGTTTGGTTGTTGCGTGGTGCTCGGCGGGCTGGGGTGGCTGGCCATGATGTATCCGACCGAGGGCGTGTGCGTCGGGGCCTCGGGTGGAATCTTTGGTTTGATCGGTGCCTTCGCCGGTTTTTTCCCGCGGCGTCAGATCACGTTGTTGATCTTCTTTGTACTGCCGGTAACGATGCCGGCCTGGTTGATGGGGGCCTTGTTCGGGTTGATCCAATTGGCCTACTTGTTTGATCCCGGGCCGTCGGGTATCGCTTATGCCGCCCACCTCGCCGGTGGCATTGCCGGTTATGTGTTTGCGCGGTTGTCGATGCGGCCACGCGCCGCCGTTTATCGTGGCGAAGCGCCACGCCGTTCCATGTTTGCCGCGGACAGTCCGAGTGCGGAGGAGGTTGATCGAATCCTCGACAAGATTTCCCGGGATGGTATTCACACGCTGACACCGCGCGAGCGCGACCAGTTGCAGCGGGCGGGAAAGCGCAGCCGCGGATGGTAATCGTTGTTCCACAGGGAAAATCCTTTTCACCCGGGCGGCTGCATCCTACTGTAGCGACCGCCTCTTCGCCCGGGTGGTGAAATGGCAGACACAAAGGACTTAAAATCCTTTGACCGCAAGGTCGTGCGGGTTCGAGTCCCGCCCCGGGCACCATGGCCATGGCTTTCATACGTTCCAACCTAATCAACCTTCTCGCCTTGCTGGCGGCATGCATGGGCTTCCGGGCCGATGAGGCCAGCGCGGCGATCAAGCCGTTTGTGCATGAAGGGGTGCGGTATGTGCGGCTGGAGGAGTTGGCGACGTTTTATGGCGGCTTGATGGAGCCGGCACCCAACGGGGGTGTCTGGGTAAAAAACGCATCCGCCGACTTGTTTTTCCGCCCCGACAGCCGTGAACTGCGGGTTGCCAATGTCATGGTGTGGTTACACGAGCCGATGACCAGGGTGCGGGGCCATTGGGCCATCCGCGAAGGGGACGCCCTTTTTGTGGTCGATCCGATCGTTCGTCCGGGCGAGTATCTGAGGCGTGCGGGTTCCCGGGTGATCATGCTTGATCCCGGACACGGCGGCCAGGATACCGGGGCCAAAGGCAAACGCGGGGTAGAGGAGAAGCGGGCGGTCCTCGACATCGCGCGGCGGGTCCGGGCGCATTTACAGGCTGGCGGACTCACCGTGCACATGACGCGGGAGGGTGATCGGTTTGTGGAGCTGGAGGAACGGGCCCGTATGGCCAAACGGGCTGGTGCCGACCTGTTGGTCAGCATCCACCTCAATTCCGCGGCAAGCACGGTGGCCCAAGGGGTCGAAACCTTTGTGCTGGCTGCGCCCGGGTTTTCGTCCACGGCGGGTGGAGCCAAAAGCGGGGCGCAACCCGGCAACCAGCACGGACCGGCCAGCGCCCAATTGGGTTTCCAGATCCAGCGGGCGTTACTGGAAATTCCGGGGGTGGTGGATCGGGGGGTAAAAAGAGCGCGGTTTATCGTTTTACGTAATGCGCCGTGTGCGGCGGTGCTGGTTGAATGCGGTTTCCTGTCCCACGCGGAGGAGGAGCGACGCTTTTTGCAGGAGTCTTACCGGGAAGATGTTGCGCGCAGCATTGCCAAGGGGATTATGAATTATGTACGCTTAA
>CALBHI010000469.1 GCA_937894535.1 uncultured Verrucomicrobiota bacterium | reverse complement strand
CAGCACCGGCGGGACTCATTCTCCAGAAAGAGGGAAGGTTGCTGGTGGTACCCATGCCGTTGAAATTTTCGCTATGCGAATCGGTGGTCAAATTCAACTGGGCCATCGCGAGCGGGGAGGTCAGAAACACCAGGATAAAGAGCCAGGCTACTGCGCTCGAGGCCGTTTTCCGGAGACTGGACACCCGCGGTGGCGGATAATCCAACCGTTGGAACATGGTGAGGGCGGCGCGTGCGGACGATGGATCAGGGCGAAGGCCACTGTACGCAGGAACATCGATGTTGGGATGGTAATTCACGCCAACGGTAGATCGTGTTCGATAAACCGAGCAACTACCAGCTAAAAAGGAGGGCCTCGCCCGGGTGCTACGGCAACCGGACGTGGCCAAACCATCGTTGGATCGAAACGTTTTCACAATTGGGCGGGGATTTACGCAGCTGGATCCCCCATCTAACGGTATACAGATACCGATCCTGTTTTAAGGGTAGGTACGGGATGCGTTAATTGGCGGTGAGTTCTTGGTTAGGCCGGGATCAGCCTATCGGGCACCACCCGCCTTGCACTATTTGTTATCGCCTGAATATCAACAGGATAAGAGGAATGCGGCACGTTTCCGTGCCGCATCGCCTCCGATGTACCCTTCCGTAACCGGGCGGTTACGGGTTGAAGTTCTTGTTGGGCGGCGTGTACCAGAGCCGGTTGGTCCAGGTCATGGTCGCGGCGTTGCGGCGGATGACGATGACGGCGTCGTCCGGTTCGATGATGAACTGGGCCGGGTCGGGCGAGGCGCCGGGGCCGGGGGTGGTATAGTACTGCCAGGTGGTGCCGTCGGAGCGCAGGCGCAGGCGGGCTTTCGGGTTCTGGAGCGAACCGTTGCCGCCTTGTGACAGGATGCGCACTTCGTCGGCGAGCACGCCGTTGTTGTTGCCGGTGAAGCCGGAGCCGCGGAAGCCCATGCTGGAGATCGGGACGCGCACCGGCATGTTGTGGCTCAGGATATGGATCCGGTTCGAGGCGGACGAGCCGCCGGCGATGACCTGGGTCACTTCCTGGGTGGGGACGAGGCCGATGATCATCATCGACAGGGCGGGTGCCTGGTTGGTCTGCGAGTCACCGGGGATTTCGATCAGGAAGCCCTGGTCGAGCGGAACAAGTTTCTGGTCGGCGTTGCTGTTCAGCGGTCCGCCGATCTGCCACAGCCACTGGCCGGAGGAGGCGAGCCAGACCATCGCGGTCACGGTGCCATTCTGGTTGGTGATGCCACCGGCGGTCGGGCTGAACCACGAGATGCGGGTGGATTCGGCCATGGTCGCGCCGCGCGGCAGGATGTTCGTGTTGAACACATAGGCCACGGTGGCGGTATCCGGGATAAAGAACAGCGAGTGCCAGTTTTCACCGGTGTAGAGGTTCAACGGTTTGGTGGTGTAGACCTCGACGCTGCCCCGCCGCAGGGTGTTGTTGGTGGTCCAGGCGCCCTGGCGCGAGACGCGGTAGAAGCGTAGGGTGTTGTTCAGGGTGGTCGGGCGGACGCGGGCCAGCGCGGTGTTGCCGGTGTCGGTCATCCAGCCGGCGTTGGTGATGGTGGTCAGGTACTTCCACTGGTTGGTGAAGTTGTCGCTCATCGACAGGCCGTCCACATACACTACGTCGTAGGTGCGTTCCTCGTTCCAGATCCACTGGACTTCAAGGTCGGTATCCACGCGGTTGAAGCCCTGGGTCACGCTGAAGATCGTGGTGATGCCGGTGACGGTGACGGCGGGGCCGATGTTGCCGGCCTCGTCGCGGCCCATGATCGAGATGGCGTAGCGGGCGTCGAAGTTCAGGTTCGACAGCACCATGTTGGTGAACAGGTGGTTGCTGAGCAGGTTCGACCAACCGGCGGACGAGCGGGTCAGTTCCGTGGTGGTCGGGCTGGAGATATCGAGCTCATGGTAGCGGATGATGTACGAATCCCAATCCGACAGGGGCGTGGAGTCGGACTGACGCCAACCGGCCGCCCGGGCCTCGGATACATGGTTCGACCAGACGACTTTGATTTCGGTGGTGTCATCGATGGTGGCATCGATCACCGTCGCGGCTTCCTGCACGGCAACCGGCGGGTTGGTATCGACACGGAGCACCATGCTGACCACGTTGCCCATCGAGCGATCAAACGGACGGTCGCTGTCGTTGTCCACCGCAAAGATGTAGCCGGTGATCACCCCCTGCTGGCCGAGGATGCTCTGCACCGACGAGGTTAGCGCGGCGCTGACCGGGATGCCGTCGTTGGTGGTGGCGGGCGGGATGCTGCCGATGGCCGGCGGGACGATGTGGTAGTCCTCGAGGCCCGAGAAGTCATCCACCGCCGCGGTCCAGTTGATGGTGATCTGGGCGTTGGTCATCGCATTGGTGCCGATCCACGAGGGACGCGAGTTGATCGAGATATCATCCGCGTAAACCTGGGAGCGGAAGACACCGGCCGTGTCGACACGGCGGATGCGGAACAGCAGGTTCGAGCCCGCCTCGTCGATATTCCACGAGTAGGCCGCATACGTGGTGGCGCTGATCAGGTTGGTGCCATAGCCGATCCATTGCGCGCCATCCCAGCGTTCCAGGGCCAGGCCGGGATCGCCCGCGCCGGTGCCTACGCGTGCGGCGTAGATGGACAGCGAACCAGGATTGTTGATGACCGGCGGCAATTGCAGCCACGACTGGGCAAACGCGTTGGTGAGGAAGCCGAGGCGGCGGGTGCCGGACTGTTTCGGATCGAACGAGGTGTGGGTCACGCCCTGACCAACCCAGGCACCGTACGGATCGGTATTGGTCCAGATCACGGTGCTGGCCAGCGAGGAGACCGGCCAGCCCTGACTGGTTTCAAAGCTGGAGGCGAGGATGCTGTCGCCGCCGGTGCTTTCGCGAACATCCACGGCGGTCATCGTCGGGCCGGTCACGTCGTCGTCGAGCACCTGGAGGAAACCAACGCGGGTGCCGGCTAGCGTGGAGCGGTCGTTGAAGCGGTCGTTGTCCGCATCGGGGACACGGATAACGACCGGTACGGATCCGGTGGCGCTTGCACCGGTACGGTGCATCAACTGGGTGATCACGTTTTCGGACAGCGCGCCGTTGCCGAAGGTCCAGACATTGGTCTGGAGCACATTCGGCAAGTTGGCGGCGGAGGACAGGCCGGCATTGTAGTTGCTGACCACGCCGGAGAGGATGTCACCGATGCTGAAACTCATCACATCGTTGGTCGAGCCGGAGGCGCCGCGGCTGATGCCGGAACCGGCATCGATCACGCCGAAGGCAAACTCGAGGCCACGCGATCCGGACAAGGCCATTTCCTCGTCGGTGATGGCGAAGATGGTGTTGTTGCCGACTCCGGAGCGGCGGTCGTAGGTGCCGCGGATCAGGGTGTCGCCGCTGCCGATGGCGAAGCCGGCGGTGCCCACGTAGAACGAGCGGTTCAGCACGCTGATGCCGCCGTAGGTGATGTTCTGGTTGGTCGGGGTATC
>CALBHI010000468.1 GCA_937894535.1 uncultured Verrucomicrobiota bacterium | reverse complement strand
GCTACTCGAACACCACGCGGTAATGACGGATGACATTGGTCGGCAGGGGGTCGAGGTAGGCGGCCGGCCCGGGTGACGCCCCCTGCTCGACCCAGTCCAGCGGTGCCCACACACCCGAGCGCAGGTTGGTGCTCGATTCGACCCGGTACGTCGCCCACGCTACGGCTGGCCACCGGACCGTGGCTTGGCCGGCCGACCGGACCAGGTTGGTGATCCGCAATCCGGAGGTGGCCTGGTCGGGCAAGGTTCCGCTGCGGTATTCGTCCAGGTTGCTGAGGCCATCTCCGTCCGCATCCCCGCCCGGATTGGCCGCCGTTGAACCAAGGTAGGTGATTTCCCAACCGTCAGCCATGCCATCCCCATCCGCATCCGCCGTGTTGGTGCTGATGGCTACCGAATAGGAGCCCGTGGTAAACTGGAACATCCCGCTCACGCCGAGGTAGAAGTCCCGGGCACCTCCTTGATTGGTCCAAACGATGCGGCTGGGAAACGGGGAAAAAACCGAATTTGTATCGCGCACCCCGTCTCCCCCGGAAAAGGCTTTTAAGGTGAACGCATTGTCCCACAAGGTGACATTGTTGACGTCGATCGTGATCACCAGGCTGGGCGGGGCAGCGAACCGAAACCAATCGACATCGGTATCGATCCCGATCAGACCCACGACCCCGGTAACGCCCGGGGCAATCCACGTTGCCAGGGCCGGATCGTCTGCGTGATCATCGGCGAGGCCCGCCGCAGGAAGGGCAAGCATGAACCCGCATGCGAGGTTGAACCACGTCTTCAACATGGAGCACCCCGCATCCCTACAGACTGCCCTAGCTGGCGCATACCCACCCACAAGCCGCATACGAGGGTATCCACCGCGAGCCTGATCAAGCGGAACCACCGGACGAAACCCGGTGATCCCGCGGTTGCATCACGCCGCCCCGCTACATAGGCACGGACATCGGACAAGACCTCCGGGCGGCAACCGAGCCAGGAGGCAACCATCCGGGCTGGCCGTGACACGGCCCATCGCGGCGATACCGACGGAACCGGCGCGGACCCGACCACCGTCGTTGCCTGGATCCGTCCGCACAAACGATCGACCATCATCGCCGCACACCGCCAACGATCACCGTGACCCTGCGCCTGCATCAGGGTCCGGGCTCGCTCCACCGCTTCGCCTCCCGCCTGCTCCATCATCAGCGCGAGATCCATCCACGGAAACAGCGGACCTGTTTGCACGATGCGAGACCAGCAGGCTTCGGCATCCTCGCCGCTGCGCACCCGGCTTTCCTTGATCGCATGGTGGATGGCCAAGGCAATGCGTCCCTCGGGTGTCGCCAATTCAGCCCAGTCCAGATCAACGGCCACGGGTTGGTACGGATGATCCACCGACCAATGCACATCCACGGGAATAGCCGCCGGGC
>CALBHI010000467.1 GCA_937894535.1 uncultured Verrucomicrobiota bacterium | reverse complement strand
GTGATCCGCGCCCGGGCGCGCGCCTTCATCGCCGCGACCCGGTCCGGCGCATCAACGAGTTCCTGCAGCACCTCGGCCAAGCTGTCTTCGCCGCGGGTGCGGTCGAAGGTGAACCCGGCATCGCGCACCACCTCGACGTTGACCGTGCTGTCGCGCACCAGCACCGCGTTGCCGAACCCGAGCTGATCGAGCAGGGCCGGCCGGGTGCCGTCGATGCCGGAGGGTTGGACATAGAGATAAGCGTGGCTGCTCAATTGCGCGTAGTCGGTCCCGAAGGCATAGCCGGTGAGCACGACCCGCGGATCGGCGGCGGCGAGGTCCTGGATCTGTTTCTTGTAGTCATCCATGTAGGGCGCATCGCCGACGATGACCAGGCGGCGCGTGGTGCGGACACGGCGGAAGGCGCGGATGAGCAGGTCGATGGCGTTTTCGGGCACGAACCGCCCGACATAGTAGATGTAGTCGCCCGGCGTCAGGCCCCACTTCGCCGGCGCATCGGTTCGTTCGTCGCCGCCGGTGTTCGCGCCGTAGGGGACGAAGATGCTGTCGGTGCGGTACAGGTCGCGGTAGCGCCGCTGCACGGCGTGCGCGTCGGCGATCAGGGTGTGGGCGGTGCGGCAGGCCACCGCCTCGCACCGGCGCTGGTACCACTGCGCGAACCGGCCCCACTTCTCGCGGGCCCAGTCTTCGCCATCGACGTTGAGCAGGACGCGGCTGCCGGTCAGGCGCGGAATCCACACCAGCGGGCTGTTGCCGACGATGCAGTAGTAGGCAATGTCGTAGCTCTGGGTGAGGGCATGGAGCGACGACACCAGCGTGTGGGTCAGGGTGTCGAGGTGTTTGGTCGGAATCGAGGGCAAGGTGACCAGCCGGACGCCCCGGTACGATCCGCGCACATCCTTGATGAAGTGCGAGCGGTTATACACCGTCACGGCGTGCCCGCGCGCGGCGAGACGCACCGCGAGCTGTTCGTAGAAGGTCTCGAACCCGCTGTAGCGCGCCGGGATGCCGCGCGATCCGATGAGTGCGATCTTCATGTGAATTCTACATCCGTGTGCATGACGTCGTTCCTACCCGCTCTGTCCGGTCA
The DNA here is from genome assembly GCA_937894535.1 of uncultured Verrucomicrobiota bacterium. Classification (GTDB taxonomy): domain Bacteria; phylum Verrucomicrobiota; class Kiritimatiellia; order CAIVKH01; family CAIVKH01; genus CALMUP01. The sequence continues at coordinate 6,588 of CALBHI010000467.1, read as the reverse complement.
CGTCAAACCCCGCGTACCAGACCCGTGCGCTGGCGGCACCAACGGAGTAGCGGGACTTCGATCCACCGGTAGGCGTACCACGAAGCGGCGACCGATACCGCCATCAGCACCGTTCCGGCGGTGAGCGGCCAGGCGGCCATGGTGTCGCGCCCGAGCAGGCCGTTCAGGAATTTGGCGAGAATGAACATCAGCGGGTAGTGCAGCAGGTACGCGGTGTACGAGGCGTCGCCCATGCGCACCAGCCAAACCGGCGGGGCGCGCACCGCGCCGGGTCGCAACTCAAGCGCGACGAGTCCGGTGGTCAACAACAGGCCGGCCAGGCCGTATTGCCCGAGCCGCTGCAGTTGCGAATCGTCGAACACGATGTCGGACCAGCAACCGGCGACCAGCACGGCGAGACCCGTAATGACCATCGACCATGACGCCGTCGCCCCCGGCGGTGTGCGCCGCACCCACCAGCCCGCGAACACGCCGGCGATGAAGGCCACGTTGTACGGCCCGATCCAGTAGGCATGCCATGCGTGCTCGAACAGGCCGCCGGTGGCGGTGATCCAGGCCGTGACCCCGACGTTCGCGACGACCAATGCGCCGGTGATCAGCAGGTTCCACGGACGCCGGAAGACGAGCAGCAGCAGGAAAAACGCATAAAACTTCACTTCGTGGAAGAGCGACCAACCGGGCGAAATCACCGGCAACTCGGAGTAGAAGATCGGCACCATGCTGAAGGTTTCGAGCAGCCGCAACGGTTCGAATTTGTGCGGCTTGATCGAGCCTTCGAACACCAGCGCCGCCCCGAGCACGAGCAGCGTGTAGAACCAGTAGAGGGGGTACACCCGCACGAACCGTTTGCGGGTGTAGGCCCATGCGGTTTCCGGCCGGCCGATATCATCGAGGTGCAGGTACATCAGGATGAACCCGCTCAGCACGAAAAACATGTCCACGCCGCCCCGCCCGAAACGGAACCAGTCGTACAGGCGGCCATCGCCGAAGTTCAGGTCGACGATGTTGCCCGCGTGGTGCAGCAGCACGATCAGCACGCTGAAGCCGCGCAGAGCCTGCAGCCATTCGAAGTTCCGGATGGGTGCGGGTGTGCTCACCGGCGAAGGACCTCGTGGTAGATCGCGACGAGCTTGCGGTAGAAGGCATCGAAGGCGAGGTGCGTCTCGTAATGGGTTCGGGCGCGTCGGCCCATCGCGGCGGCTTCGGTGGGATCGCCCAGCAGGCGGGCCATTGCGTCGGCCATCGCGGCATCGTCGCCGGGCGGGACCAGCAAGCCGGTCTCGCCGTCGCGGATCAGTTCCGGCGTGCCGCCGATGTTGGTGCCGATGACCGCGCGGCCGAGCGCCATCGATTCGATGGTGACGTTGCCGAGCGGTTCGGGTTGGGCGCTGGCCATGATGGAGATGTCGAGTGCGGCCAAGCCAACCAGCGGGCGGTCGAGGTGGCCGGCGAATCCGACGCGGCCTTCGAGTCCGAGGTCGCGCACCATGGCTTTCAACGTGTCGAGGTGGGATTCGTTGCCGGTGAACGGGCTGCCGATGATGACAAACCGCGCGTCGGGAAATCGATCTTTGATGCGGGCCGCCGCACGGACGAACACATCCTGTCCCTTGCGCACGAGTTTGATGCGGCCGGCCACGCCGACCAGCGGGCCATGGCCGGCGTAGGTGGCGCGGAAGGCGGCGACCTCCGCCGGATCGATGCCCGCGAACTCCTCGCGCGGAATGCCGTTGTGCAGCACGGTCACGCGTCCGTTGCGCTGGGATTCGGTGAACATCGAGGCGACGAAACCGGAGATGCAGAGGATGCGGTCGGCCGAACGGTAGAGCCACGCACGGTAGGGCGGCCATAGCGGACCGAAGTCGAGGAACGATTCGCGCAGGTGCTGGATGCGGGCGATGCCGAGGCGTCGGGCCACACCGCCCGCCACCGGCAGGATCGCGCCGGTATTGGTGTGGATCAGGTCGGGCCGGAACGAACGCATCCGTGCGCCGATGCCGCGCCGAAACGTCCACGCATCGCGGATCAGTCGGGCCAGGCCGGACGGCGAGGTCAGGCGGTTGCGGTGCAAGACCGGGAGGTCGGGCATGACCGCGACCTCCACGCCGCGCCCGGCGAGCGCCGCGCGCAACGGTCCCTCCTCCGGCAGTACGACCATCACGGCGTGGCCATCGCGCACCAGCCCTGCGGTCAGGCGCAGCAGCGACTGGCTGGCCCCGTAGATATCGGCAACATGATGGAGGACGAGGATCTTCATGGCGATGGACGTACGTGGCGGTTGATCACGTACTGGAACTTTCCGGTGCCGGTTTCCGCGATGCGGTCCACGACGCGGATGTCGATCGCGGCGGATTCACCGAGCACGGGCAGCAGGTCGCGGCGGATTGGATCAGCCAGCGCGGCCACGGTGTCCGTCGGTACGCCGGTTTCGGGTTGCAGGGCGAGGGTGAAGGTGGTCGGACCTTCCTGCACGAGTTGGAAGCGCCGCACCTTTTCGCTGCCGTGCACCACGCCGACGAGGTGGCGGATGTAGGTGGGTGACACGAAGCCGCCATGCGTGCTGACCAGAAAGTCGACGGCGCGGCCTTCGAGGTGTTCAAGCACGGGGAAGGGTCGGCCGCAAGGACACGGCGCGGCCGAGGCGGCGGCGCAGTCGGTGATGTCGAAGCGGATCAGCGGGAAGCTCGGGTTGCCGAGGAAGGTGACCAGCACGCGGCCGGTCACGCCGGGCGGGCAGGGACGTCCCTGCTCATCGACGATCTCGACGATCAGGTGCGGCAGCACATGGAGCGATCCACGGTCGCAATCGCACGCGATCTCGCCCGCGTCGCGGCTGCCGTACTTGTTGTGCACGCGGCACTGGAATACGTCCGCCATGGTGGCGCGCATGTCGTCGGTCAGTGTGCCGCCGGTGGCTATGATCGAGGTGAGCGGGCGCACCGCGATGCCGTGGCGGCGGGCGAAGCGCGCCAACTGGTATCCGGCGTCGGCGTAGGTCAGCAGGTGCCGGACATCGCTGCGGTTGAGCAGGTCGAGGTAGGCGCGGAGGTGCGTGTCCTCCATCATGAAGGCGTTGAGCAGGGTCTCGTTGGCCAGCGAGGCGATGACCCGTTGCTGGAGCGACGCGCGGGTGCGTTGGATGTCGTGCATCGAACCCCACAACCGGACGTGCGCGGTGCCGAACGGGAAACCGGCGAGGTGCAGTTCGTAGAGGCGCGCCGCGCGGTCCTTGTCGCGGAAGTCGGCGTCGTGGATGACCGTGGTGGGCAGGCCGGTGGTGCCGCCGCTGGTGACCTTCACCCACGTGTAGCCGCGTGCCGGTCCGCGCTCGTAGTCGGCCCGCATGGCGTCGGACATCAGGGCGGTAAAGTGTCCGGCGAGTTCCTGTTTGGTGATGATGGGAAAGGCGGCGAGGTCGTGATGCGCGGAGGGTGCCACGCGTTCGCGGTAGAAGGGCACGTCCCGCACCGCGGCGGCGGCGAGGCGCTGGAACTCCGCCTGCTGCCAGGCGGCAAAGCGGTCGTGCGGCCAGGTTTCCTGGTCGAGCAACCGGCGATACGCCGCGTGCGCACGCGATCCGAGCGCACGTTGCAGGGCGAAGAAGATGTTCTCGCGGAGGGCGCGCATGTCAGGTCGCGGGCGGGGTGCGTTCGAGGTGGCCGCGCCATCCGGGCGAGGGCAGGTAGGTGCGGAGCGGTGGCAGCGATTCGAGGCCGGTGCGCGGGGTGCCGTCGTCGTCGAGGCGCAACGCGGCCGGATCGACGGTCGACCATTCCGGGTCGCCGAGGTCACGGTAGCGGGCGCAGCAGGGGATCTTCCGGTAATCGAAGCCCATCAACTGGGCCATGACCAGGTCGGCGACGAGCGGGTTTTCGGCGGTCCACACCACCTCGGAGGCGACGGGAAGCGGTTGCAGCGGGCCATTGCCTTCACCGGAGATGATGCCGTCGACGAGGGCGAGGTAGGCGCGTTGCGGGGTGGTGGCGAGGTCACCGCCTTCGGGCGGGGCGAAGCGGATGATCCGGTTCAGGTCGTACACCATGCGCCAGATCGTGTCGTTGCCGTACCATGCACCGGCGGCGAGGTAGAAGGTGCCCTTCTTCAGGTTGTCCTGCGTGCCTTCGGTGCGGATGCCGTAGAGTTTCTTCATTGCGCGCCACACCGGGCGCAGCAGCGAGAACAGCAGACGGGACCGTTTCTGTAATGCCTCGCGCACGCGGACCTGCAGCAGGATCGGCCAGGCGATCGACGCGGGGAATTCGTCGCCGCCCGCGCGGTGGCGGCCCTTGAGGTAGTGGACGAGGAAGGCTTTTTCGCCGTTGCAACCGACCAGGTTTTTCAGCGCGCCGGTGAGGCCGGCCTTCTGGTGGGTTTTCATCTTCGGCAGGTTGATGAAGAGGTCGGCGGCGAGCACCGAGCCGGCGATGAGATAACGGTGGTGGCCTTGGCGATGGCTGCTCTGGATGCGTTGAACGTCGTAGTCGGAGACGCGGAATTTTTCGCGCTGGCCAGAGATCGGATCGAGGAAGCTGGTGGCATCGAGCCGTACCTCGCGGTAGCCGAGGGGATCGCCGTAGTCGCCGGGCGGTTCGGCGATCATGAACCCGTTTTCGAGGCGGAAGCGTTCGCGGCGCAGGTCGCGGAAAACGATGCGCGGCGCGGCGTGGTCGCGCCATTTGGCGATGACGCGGTCCATGCCGGACTGGCGCATCATCGCGTCGAAGTCGCAGCTTTGCAGCGGCACGTCGCCGATGGTGATGGTCTCGGCGTTCGGGTAGCGGGCCACGCAGGCGGTGATGACCGCGTCGATCAGGGCCGACGAGGTGATCAGCGCGGCGATCGGGAAATCGAGCGAGACCTCGTGGTGCACCCAGTTCGGCTTGATCATGATGCGGCGGAAGTCACCGGCGGGCAGGCGGGCGGTGATCCATTCGATCGGAGGCGCCCCGGCGGTGATGCCGCGCAGCAGGTGGGCGTCGGCGGTCATGGTTCGCCTTTCGGTTCGTCCGGTTGGCGCGTGCGGAGCACTTTTGCGGGCACGCCGCCGACCACGGTAAAGGGCGGAACGTCGCGGGTGACCACCGCGCCGGCGGCGATGATGCTGCCGCGGCCGACGGTCACCCCGGCGAGGATGGTCGTATTCGCGCCGATCCAGCAGTCGTCCTCGATGGTGATGAACGAGCGGGCTACGCCCTGGTCCTTCATGCGCACGTCGGTGCGGTCGAAGTTGTGCTGTTCGGAGAGCAGGTTCACGCGGGGGCCCATCATCACGTGGTTGCCGATGGCGATGAAGCCCGAGCAGCCGATGTAGGAATAGGGTCCGATGTTCGAGTGGTCGCCGACACGCAGGCCTTCGCCGGGTTCGCCGAGCAGCGGGTTGCTGGGGGCGATGTAGGCGAAGCGGCCGACGGTGCAGCGGTCGCCGAAGGTGATGCCGCGTTTCGACAGGGCGATGATCATGCAGCCTTCCTCGAGGCTGAACTGGCGACCGGCGCGCAGGTGGCGGGGGAACAGCACGCGGGCGCGGGCGTCGCAGAGCATCCAGCCGCGGATGTTCCGTGCGCGCAGTTTCAGCCACGCGCCACGGAGCAGGCGGGTGCCGGCGATGGTGAAGAAACCGAGCCATTCCGGGAGGCGCCAGTCACGCAGCGTGGCGGGGTCGACGCCCTTGGCGCGGGCGAGGCGAAGCTGCAGCCAGCGGCTCAGCGGGCCGGGCGGGGAGGCGTCGGGGGTCATGGCGTGGTTCCTTTCAACGTGCGCAAGGCACGGTCGTAGGTGAAACGGAAGCCGAGCGGCACGCGGTCTACGGCACGGTAGGTCGGGGTGGCGTCGAGGGCGAAGGCGTAGCTCACCGTGTCGGTCGCGTAGCAACCGCGGGCCGCGCGTTCGAGGCAGCGCAGGGCGTGCACAGCGCGGCGCAGTGGTCGGGCGCGGTACGCCCCGAAGGCGCGTTGGATGACCTCTCCTTCGCGGGTCATGCCTTCGGAGAGGCTCAGGTTGCGGCCGTCCACGCCGAACAGCGAGAGGTAGCGCGGGAGATGGAGGCAGCGGGCGCCGCGGCGGAGCAGGCGCAGGATCAGTTCGAGGTCGCCGGCGACGCGGTAGGTGGTGTCGAAGGCGAGGTCGCCGGATGTGCGCAGGCGGCCGCGGAAGAAGATCGTGCAGGAGAGGGCGTAGAGGAAGGTGTTGGTGACGTACCAGGCGCGGAGCGGGATTTCGCGGCGGGCGGCGAGGGGATTGCCGGCGGGGTCGACGATGATGGCGTTGCCGAAGACGATGTCGATGTCCGGGTGGCGGGTGAACGCGTCGCGCACGGCGGCGAGGGTGCCGGGCAGGTATTGCTCGTCGGAGTTCAGCCACGAATAGACGTCGGCATCGGCGCGCGACCAGGCGCGGTTGATGGCGTCGTACATGCCGGCGTCCTTCTCCATCCCCGCGGCGACGCCGTCGGCGGAGGCCAGCCAGTCGCGCGAGCCGTCGGTCGAGCCGCCGTCCTGCACGAGGTGGATGCGGTCGATGGCGGCATCCTGCCCGCGCACCGAGCCGACGCAGGCGGGCAGGTGGGGCATGCCGTTATACACAGGGGTA
>CALBHI010000466.1 GCA_937894535.1 uncultured Verrucomicrobiota bacterium | reverse complement strand
CCTGTGCGGCCATCGCCTCCGGGAGAACCGGGCCCGCCGGTTCCGCCTTGGCCGGCTTGTTGTAGATATCCCCGCGGTTTTTCATGCGTGCTTTCGATCAGGAACGTACCCCACCACCTTACGGGAATCCATGCAGAGGGTAAATGTTTTCCTGTGAGGCCGGAGGCGACCGGCACCAACGCAAAACGCCATCCGGACGGATCGCCCGGATGGCGTTGATGCGACGGCAGCGCGGGTTTTGCCCCGCGCGCACCGGTGGACGGCCTAGCGGACCTTGTTGGCCGCGCGACGCTTCGCCACGATTTCCTCGGCCTGGCTGAACGGAACCGCCTCGTAGTGCTCGAACTCCATCGAGAAGCTCGCGCGACCCTGGGTCAACGTGCGGACGTGGTTGGCGTAGCCAAACATTTCCCCGAGAGGAACCTTGGCCCGGATGATCTTCTGCGATCCCTTCGAGTCCATGGTCTCGATGCGGCCGCGGCGCTGGGCCAGCGAACCGGTGACCGCACCCATGAAGTCCTCGGGGGTGACCACTTCGACGTCCATGATCGGTTCCAGCAACTGCGGGGCCGCACGCATGAAACCCTCCTTGAAGGCCATGCGGGCCGCTTCCTGGAACGCGATGTCGCTCGAGTCCACGTCGTGGTACGAACCGTCCCACAGCGCGACCTTGATATCGACCACCGGATAACCGGCGTAAGGACCGGAAACCATGGCGCGGATGATGCCCTTCTCGACCGAGGGAATGAAGTTCTGCGGAATGCGGCCGCCGACGACTTCATCGATGAACGAGAAGCCGGCACCCTTGTCGTTGGGCTCGAGGCGGATCTTGACGTGACCGTACTGGCCGCGACCACCCGACTGCTTGATGTGCTTCGCTTCCTGTTCGATCGTGGCGGTGCAGGTTTCGCGGTAGGCGACTTCCGGACGGCCAACCGTCGCGCTCACGCCGAATTCGCGCTTGAGGCGGTCGACGATGATTTCAAGGTGCAACTCGCCCATGCCCGAGATGATCGTTTCCGAGGTCTCGTGGTCGTAACCGACGTTGAAGGTCGGATCCTCGTCGGCCAGGCGGTACAACGCCTCGGACAACTTCTCGTTGTCGGCTTGCGAGTCGGGCTTGATCGAAATCGACACCACCGGAGCCGGGAAGTCGATCGCCATCAGGTGGATCGGATGGTCCTCGTTGCACAACGTGTCACCGGTCTTGGTGTCGCCGAAGCCGACCACCGCGACGATTTCACCGGCATACGCCTCCTGCAGCGGCTCCTGCTTGTTGGCATGCATGCGCAACAGGCGGCCGACACGCTGGGTCTTGTCGCGGGTGATGTTGTACACCGCCTCGCCCTGCTTGAGCGTGCCGGAATAGATGCGCACGTAGGTCAGCTTGCCCATGTGCTTGTCGGACATGATCTTGAACGCCATGCCGGCGAACGGGGCCGTGTCATCGGCCATGCGCTGGTTGGCTTCCTTCTCGACCGCACAAATGACCGGGGGAATGTCCATCGGGGACGGCAGGTAATCGACCACCGCATTCAGGATGATCTGCACGCCCTTGTTCTTGAACGAGGAACCGCAGAACAGCGGAACCATCTTTCGGGCAATGGTGGCTTTACGGATCGCCGCCATGACTTCCTCGACGGTCAACTCGTCGCCGCCAAGATATTTCTCGAGCAACGAATCGTCGGATTCCGCCGCCTTCTCGATCAGGTTGTGGCGCCACTTCGTCGCCTCGTCCACCAGCTCGGCCGGAATCGGACCCTCGATCATCGTATGCCCCTGCGTGGCTTCGTCGAAGCGCACCGCACACATCTTGACCAGGTCCACCACGCCTTCAAAATAGTCTTCCTTGCCGATCGGCACGACCATCGGAACCGCATTGGCCTCGAGGTGCTGCTTCATCTCCTCGTACACGCGGAAGAAGTCGGCGCCGGTGCGGTCCATCTTGTTGACGAAGGCGATCTTGGGCACGCCGTACTTCTCGGACTGGCGCCACACCGTTTCGGACTGGGGCTCCACGCCACCGACCGCACAGTACAGGGCAACGGCACCGTCGAGCACGCGCAGCGAGCGCTCCACCTCGGCGGTGAAGTCCACGTGGCCGGGGGTGTCGATCAGCGATACCTGGTGGTCGCGCCAGGTGAAGCTGGTCGCGGCCGAGGTGATGGTGATGCCGCGCTCGCGCTCCTGCACCATCCAGTCAAGCTGGGTCGCGCCGTCGTGCACTTCACCGATCTTGTGAACCTTGCCGGAATAGTAAAGGATGCGCTCGCTGGTCGTCGTCTTGCCCGCGTCGATGTGCGCCATGATTCCGATGTTGCGCACCTTGTCCAAAGAAGTTGCTCTGCTCATAGTGTCCTCTGCTTCTGTAGTTCCCGCGTCCCGGCATGATCAGCCGCAACGTTTTACGTTCAGGAAAGCCGCGCAATATGCACGGAGGACCGCCGAATCGCAAGGTTAAAAGCGCGTTGCGGCCGGGCGGACCGGCCCGGCATCAACCGCCCGGCAAGGCCGACAGATCGGCGTCCCGGCCACAGACGATGATCCGGTCACCGGAGGCGATCACATAGTCACGCGCCGGCAGGACCAGGTCGTCCGCCCCCGGCTCCTTCCCGGGCTTGCGGATCATGACCACCTGGACTGAAAAACGCCCCGGCAAGGCCGCCTCGGCGAGGGTCTGGCCCCAGAATATCGGCGGTGGCGACCAGGTGGCGATGGAAAGCCCTGGCGCAAGCGTCACCCGCCCCGGCTCCCGCGTGGCCACCAGGCGCCGCCGGAACGCATCACCAGTGTCACGCTGGAAGACCTCCTCGTTGTAGTGCGAAATCAGCTCGTTGTAGGGCAGGACCCCGACCAAGCGGCCATCCCCCGGATCGACCACCGGCAACTCGGTTACACCCGCCCGCTCAAACTTGAGCAACGCGTCGCGCAAGGAGTCGTCCGGATGGCAGACCGGGGCACGGCTGTCGGCGATGTCGAGCGCGAGCAACCCCTGCTCAAACATCTCCGGACGGGCCAGCAGGGCCTTGATCTCGGTCAGGCGGATCGCCCCGACCAACCGGCCCGCCTCGTCGACGACGTACCGGATCGAAGCCTCCCCGTCCACCAGCCTCCGCACCGCTTCGCGCGCCTTGACCGAACTCGCCATGACCTCCGGAGCCGGCCGCTGGCAATCGCGCACCGCAAGATCCCGGAAGATGTCGAGGGTTCGCCCGCGGAACAGATCCACCCCCGCCCGCGCCAGCTTGGCCGTGTAGATCGATTCGCGCTGGATGAGGTTGGCCACCAGCGTGCTGAGGATGCACACCGTCATCAGCGGCAGGATGATCGTGTAGTTGCCGGTGAGCTCGAACATCATAACCATCGCCGTGATCGGCGCATGCATCGCCCCGGCGACAATCCCTCCCATCCCGACCAAGG
>CALBHI010000465.1 GCA_937894535.1 uncultured Verrucomicrobiota bacterium | reverse complement strand
GCCGGAGCTTCCAATGGCTCGGGGCGGGGGCGCCTCGCAAAAATGGCGAGGGACCCCCGGGTGCACTCGTTCCGCTTTCACGCAATTACGGCCACCAGATCGCCATCACCGCGGGCATGGATGTGTCGGATGCCGACGCGACGGTGATCATCGACTGCGATCTGCAGGACCCGCCGGAAGTCATCGCCGACCTCGCTGCGCGCTGGCGCGAGGGCTATGACGTGGTGTATGCGGTGCGGGACAGCCGCGAGGGGGAGACCTGGTCGAAGAAGTTCCTCGCCGCCTCGTTCTACAAGATTTTCAAGAAGATGGTGAAGGTACCAATCCCCGCGAATACCGGTGACTTCCGCCTGGTCGACCGCAAGGTCATCGAAGCGTTGCGCGAGGTGCGCGAACTGCACCGGTTCATGCGCGGCCTGACCTGTTGGGTGGGGTACCGCCAGTGCGCGGTGCACTACCGCCGGGCGGCGCGCCATGCCGGATCGACGAAGTACCCGGTGTGGAAGTCGGCCCGGCTGGCCTTTGATGCGATCACCTCGTTTTCCGGCGCACCGCTACGCTGGATCACCGGCGGAGGAATTTTCGTCTCGGTTATGGGTTCCTTGATGGTGGTGAACATTGTCTGGAACCGCATTTTCAATCCCGATTCGATGGTACCTGGCTGGGCCACGGTGGCTTCGCTGATCCTGATCATCGGCGGTTTGCAACTGATCTGCCTCGGCCTGATCGGTCAGTACATCAGCCGCATTTTCGAGGAAAGCAAGAAGCGGCCGCTGTACTACCTCAAGGACCTCGACGCCGTGCGCCGCGAATTCGGTTCCGCGGCCCGTTGATGATCCCCGGCCGCGCTCACGCGGTTGCGGCGATTTTTTCCTTCCACCACGCCACGGTCTGGGCGAGCCCCGACTCCAGGGTATAGGCCGGTTTCCAGTTGGTTTCCGACCGCACGCGTGTCGTGTCGGCGACGATGTAGGGCGGATCCATCAGGTTGGCCGGGCGTGCGCCGTAATCAACCCGGTCGGCACCGCCGGTGTATGCGGCAAGGGTGGCGATGATTTCGCGCACCGTGCGGGGTTCGCCCGATCCGACGTTGAAAACACCGTCCGCTTCGCCGGTCGCGATGGCGGTGATGGCCGAAGCGACATCCTCGACGTGCAGGTAGTCGCGCACCTGGCGGCCCTCGGTCACCGCGACACGTTGGCCGCGCAACAGGTTGCCGGCGAGATCGGGAATCAGCCGCGCCGGGGCTTCCTCCGGTCCATACAAATAGAACAGCCGGGCCCAGGCAAGGCGGCCGCCCAGTTGGCGGGCGAGTTCGCGGCCGGTCAACCACGTGCTGAGTTTGGCCGCGGCGTAGAGGATCGATGGATCGCACGGATCATCTTCGCGCAGCGGCCGGTCGGCCATGCGGTATTCGAGGCAGGTGCCGATGCCGGTGATGCTGCGGCAACCGGCCGACCACAGGGCGGCGAAGAGGCGTAGCGAACCGGCCAGGGCATCGAGGTTGGCCGGCGAGGTCAGGTACTTGCCGGGAACGGCATACCAGGCGGCGTGGATCGCCCGGTCAATGCCGTTGCCGAGGCGGCGCAAGCCCTCGTCGTCGCACCGGAACAAATCGCACTCGACGAGGGTCAGGCGGGTCCGCACCGGATCCAGGCGCGGGGTCGGAAGGCCGGGTTCGACCACCGCGGTCACGCGATGGCCATCGGCGAGCAACCGCCGGCAGACGTGTGCGCCGATGAAACCGGCGGCTCCGGTGACGAGGACATTCATGGAGTGAAATCGGGGTAGGCGGCGTCCTTGGGCGACAGGATGGGATCGGGCAGGGGCCAGCGGATGCCGAACGCCGGGTCGTTCCAGCGCACGCCGCGGGCGAGGTCCGCGTGGTACACCTCGCTCATGTGGTACAGGACCTCGGAATCGTCGCTCAAACTCTGGAATCCGTGGGCGCACCCGGCCGGGACAAACAAGGCCTTGTGGTTGTCGGCGGTGAGCTCCACGCCGAACCAGCGCAGGTAGGTCGGGGTATCACGGCGCAGGTCCAGCACCACATCGTAAATCGCGCCGCGGGTGCAGCGCACCAGTTTCGCCTCGGGATGGGGATCGGCCTGGTAGTGCAAGCCGCGCAGGGTGCCGCGGTGGCGGTTGAACGAGACGTTGCACTGGACCAACCGGGGTTCCAGGCCGTTCCGGGTGAATTCATCGACGCACCAGCTACGGGCGAAAAAGCCGCGCTCATCCACGTTCGGTGCGAGCTCGACCACGCACGCGCCGGGAACGGTCGTCGGCGTGAAAATCAAGGGATGATCTCCAGGTTCGGGATCGGCACGACGAATTTACCGCCCCATTCCCGGATGTGCGCCATCTGTTTGACGATTTCGGTCTTCAGGTTCCAGGGCAGGATCAGCAGGTAGTCCGGCTTGGTCTCGGCGATCTTCTCCGGGGCGCAGATCGGGATGCGCACGCCGGGCAGGTAGCGGCCCTGTTTCACCGGGTTGCGGTCGACGGTGTAGGCCAGCAGGTCGGTGCGGATGCCGCAATACATCAGGAGCGAGTTGCCTTTGGCGGGGGCGCCGTAGCCGGCCACGGTTTTGCCGTCGCGGCGGGCCTGGATCAGGAAGCTGACGAGGTCGAACTTGATCGTCTCCACGCGGCGGCGGAAGTTCCGGTAGACCTCGAGGTCCTGGTAGCCGGCGGCGATCTCCTCGTCGCGCAGTTGCTTCACCGAGGGCTGGATGGCGATCTGGGTGTCTTCCTTGCGGCGGGCGAAGATGCGCAGCGATCCGCCGTGGGTCGGCAACTGCTGCACGTCGAACAGCACGAGGTCGTGGCGGGCGAGGGCGTTCT
>CALBHI010000464.1 GCA_937894535.1 uncultured Verrucomicrobiota bacterium | reverse complement strand
AGATACCGGCATCGGGCACGATCAGGTGGTAGAGGATCATCGCCGGGGCAATTCCGTAACCGGTCATGTCCACGAAGGTGTCGAGTTCGGCGCCAAGTTTCGTCGTGCCGCGCAACAAGCGGGCCAGGATGCCATCGAGACCGTCGAGAATCAGCGTCAGCATGATCAACTGGGCGGAAAGGTAGTACTGGCCACGCGCGGCGGTGACCAACGAGAAAAAGGACGCGAGCAACGCCGCGAGGGTAATCAAATTCGGAACAATTTTACGCCAGGTCATCGTCATTCCCCCTTGTTGATCCGGGCAATCACGGTCAGCCCGGCAAACACCCGATCCCCTGCTTTCACCACCGGAGTCACGGCCCCGGCGGGCAGGTAGATATCCAACCGCGAACCAAACTTCATGATACCGAGTCGATCGCCTTGAGCGACCGCCTGATCCTGATGCAGCCAGTACTTCACCCGGCGGACCAGCGGACCGACGATTTGACGCACCATGCACGTGATGTGTTCACCGCTGATCAGGATCGTGCTGTGCTCGTTCACTTCGGACGATTTCGGATTGCGGGTGAGGATGTGTTTGCCCGGCGTGTAATTCAGCCCAACCACCTTGCCGGCCATCGGCACGCGGTTCACATGGACGTCCCACGGGGTCAGGTAGGTGCTGATACGGATCGTTTCCATCTTCAGGTAGCGGCTCTCCGGAATGCGTTCCACCGAGCGGACCCAACCATCCGCACCCGAAACCACCACGGAAGCATCCTGAGGGGCGGCCCGTTCGGGGTCGCGAAAGAAATAGACCATAAACGCGACCAGCGCCAAACCGAGCGCCAGCAACAACCAACCCACATCAAACCCGCGGTTCAACGCTGCCGCGCCTAGTCCGCCGATGACCACACCAACCGCAATATGAGACCAACCACCACGCGCAATTTTCAAACGATCTACTCCTTCGCTACATTCAAAACGATCAGGATACGCGAGATCGACCCCGTTGCCAATCCCTATACACAGAAATAGCCCGAAGGCAAAACGGGCTGAACACGATTAGCGCTATCCCCTCATCCCGAACACGTTACGCCGTCGTCGCCTGTGCCGCTCCGGAAGGCGGACGCGACAGCAGGGCGACGGCAGCGGCCAGTTGGGTGCCGTCGCCCAGCAACAACAATTGGTCGCCCACCTGCAGTTCGAGATCCGGCCCGGGATTCACCACCGTTTTGCCGGCCCTTTCCAGCGCGACGATGCTGGCCCCGGTCTCGGTGCGCAGCATCAGTTCGCGGATCAGGCGACCCTCGTGGGTATTTCCCTTAACGACAAGGGTTTCCATATGCGCATCGCACAATTGAACCGGTAGGTTGCGCGGCGGCGGTTCGGGATGCGGAGGCGGCTCGGACAGGGTGGACACCAAGGCAAACTTGCCCTGGGTATACCACCGATTGAACGAGCGGCCATAGCGGTAGACGAGCAAACCGATGACGATCAGCAGGACGATCAAGGTCAGGCGGGGCGGCAGCAGGGTCGCGCTGACGATCAGGGTAAAGACGGACAGCAGGAAAAGCTGGATAAAGAGGACGATGCCGTTGATGGCGGTTCGCAGGACGGTCAGGCGGCGGCGCTCGGTGAGTCCGGCCGTCATCAGTTCCGACACCATCATCGCCATCGCCTGCATTTTACGGAAGGTGGCGATGTACACCGGCAGCAAGACGATCACCGAGCCTAGCCACCAGACACTCTGGTGGTTTTCGGATAACCACGGGATCCCCTCAAACAGGCGGGGCATTGTCCGGCTCAGGTAACCAGACGCCAGGAAGGCTCCGGCGATCAGGGCGAAATTCAAGGCGATCTGGAACAAGAGGTTCCAGACCAGGCGCATGGCAGAGCGTTTCTGGGGACGTTCGGCCAACAAGCGGGCTTGGCGCCGGAACACCATGAACTGACTGGCCAACGGGGTTGGCAGGTGCTGTGCAATCCGCAGCGAGAGCGCCTCGGCATGATCCACGAGATACGGGCGCAGCAGGGCGTTGAGCGAAGCCACGGTGACAATCAGGGGATAGAGAAATTCGCTGGTGAGTTCAAAATGGAACCCGAGGGTGGCGAGAATAAAGGCGAATTCCCCGATCTGCGCCATGTTCGTGCCAAACTTCATCGATGTCCGTGCATCGGCTCCGGTCAGGAAGGCCCCGAGCGAACAGGCGGCCACCTTGATGGCAAGGTACACAACCGTGATCACCACGGCCGGCAACAAGGTGGGGATCAGGAAGCGGGGATCGATCTGCATGCCGATGGCCACAAAAAAGACCGCGCAGAACATATCACGCAGGGGCTCCATGAGCTTGGCCACCCGGCCGACTTCGCGCGCCTCCGCCACCACCGCGCCGATCAGGAAGGCCCCGAGGGCGGCGCTGAACTCCAGGCGCACCGCAAACAGGGCCAAGCCGAAACACAGGCCGAGGGAGACGATCAGCAGGGTCTCGTCGGTGGCGTGGCGGGAGATGTACTTGAGCA
>CALBHI010000463.1 GCA_937894535.1 uncultured Verrucomicrobiota bacterium | reverse complement strand
ACAAGCCGGCCAAGGCGGAACCGGCGGTCTTCAATCCGACGCCCGCCGCCGGGCCGCCTCCGCACCGCAAGGCGCTGATCCTGTTCGGCATCATGGCCGCGCTGGTCGTCGGCCTGGCCGCGGTCTTCAATTGGGGCCGCACCGGGGAGGATGACAATCCGTTCGGCTTCAGTTTGACCGCACCTTCGACCAACCTGATCGCCACCGCGACCAACCGAACGACGTCCGCCGGGCCGGCGCTGGATGCGTTGATGACCGATCTCGGCGGACCCACACAGCCTCCGCCGCCCACCTTGTCGCCGCAAAAGATGGCCGAGGCGATGTCCTTCGTGCGCTCCGCCCAGCAATACATCCGCGCCCGCGATATGGATGGGGCCGAACGCGAAACGTTGAAGGCCCTCGAGGTCTGGCCGGACATGAACCTCGCGGTTCGCCTGCTCGGTTCGATCTACACCCAGCGCGGACAGTTCGACCAGGCGGTGTTGCTGCTCGAGAAATCCCTCAACCGCGAACCGTTCAGTGCCGAGACCCTGAACAATCTCGCTATCAATTACATGCAGAAGGGCATGATGAGCCGCGCCGAGGAACTGCTCAACACCTCGTTGCAGATCCGCCCCGAATACGGGGTCGCCTACATCAATCTCGGGTTTATCCACCTGCGTCTCGGCCGCTACGACCTGGCCATCGAGAACTTCGAGCTCGGGCTGAAGCAAATGCCCGACAATTCCGGGGTGCTGAACAACCTCGCGGTGTGCCTGATCCGCATCGGCGATTATGCCAGCGCCCGCGAGCGGTTGCAGGAATTGATCGAGCGCGCTCCGAACCGGGCCACGGCGTATTTCAACATGGCGATCAGTTACGTGCTGGAACAGAATCCGGAGGCGGCCTTCGAATGGATACGCCGGGGTGCTGATGCGTGTACGCCTTCGCAGTTGCAGGCCTACCTGTCCGACTCGGATTTCGATGCCATCCGTGGCCGGCCTGAATTCCAGCAAATCCTGCGCGAGCGGTTTCCGGACATCCCGTCGCGCCCCCCCACGCCATGAACCTGGAAGATGTCTTGCGGCAGGTGGCCGGTGGCGCGTTGGCCCCGGACGAGGCGGCCCGCCTGTTGCGGCAGGATGGCGTACGCGACCTCGGGTTTGCCCGGATCGACCTTGATCGCCCGCGGCGGCGCGCCTTTCCGGAAGTGATCTACTGTCCGAGCAAAACGCCCGACCAGGTGGCGGCGATTGTCGGGGTGCTGAAGCAGGCCGGTCAACCGGTGCTGGCCACCCGGGCCGAGCCTGTGGTGTTTGAGCGCGTGGCCGCGGCGCATCCGGATGCGGTGTACCATGCGCGGGCGCGGTGCATCACCGTGGCCACTGCGGCCAAGCCCGAACCGGTGGGCCACATCGCGGTGGTCTGTGCGGGCACGGCCGACCTGCCGGTCGCGGAGGAGGCGGCCCTGACCGCCGAATGGGCGGGGGCGCGGGTGACGTTGATCTCCGATGTCGGCGTGGCCGGCCTGCATCGCCTGATGCCGCACCTGGAGTTGTTGCGGTCGGTGCGCGCGGTGGTGTGTGTGGCCGGCATGGAAGGTGCGTTGCCGTCGGTGTTGGGCGGGTTGATTGATCGGCCGTTGATCGCGGTGCCGACCAGCGTCGGGTATGGCGTCAACTTCGGCGGGGTGGCGCCGCTCCTCGCCATGCTCAACTCCTGTGCGCCGGGCATTACCGTGGTCAACATCGACAACGGCTTTGGCGCGGCGATTGCCGCGGCGATCATCAACCGGTGCGCCGGGGAGGCGCAGGCGTGAAGCACCTTCACCTCGAGTGTGTCGGCGGGGCGAGCGGCGACATGGTGCTCGGGGCGCTGGTCGCGCTCGGCGCGGACCTTCATGCCCTGCGCGAGGCCTTGCAGGTGCTCCCGCTCGGAGCGTTCACCATCACCGCCGAACCGGCACGCAGCCGCGGCATCACCGGAACCCGGGTCTCCGTCGCGGTGGAAGGTCAGCCCGAGGCGGGTGAACCGGCCGAACCGGTGGATGCGGATCACGGCCATCATCACCACCACGAACCGGCCGCCGCCCGGACCCACGACGATGATGCTGCACACGGACACGCCCACACCCACACCCATCCCTCTCATCACCCGCCGCACCGTGCCTTGTCGGAGATCGTCCAGCTTCTGGAGGTTGCCGGTTTGCCGGCGGATGTGACGGCGCGCGCGGTCGGCATCTTTTGTTCGCTCGGCCATGCCGAGGCGAAGGTGCACGGGGTGCCGGTGGCGGACATTCATTTTCACGAGGTCGGGGCGGCCGATTCGATCCTGGATATCACCGGAGCGTGTTGGGCGCTGGAGGCGTTGGGCGCCACCTCGGTGTCGGTCGGACCGATACCGCTTGGCCACGGGGCGATCCGCTGCGCGCACGGTGTGTATCCGAATCCGGCTCCGGCCACGATTGAATTGATCCAGGGTTTGCCGGTGGTGCAGACCGATGAGCCGTTTGAACTGGTCACGCCGACCGGCGCGGCCTTGCTGGCTGGCTGGCGAACCGCCGCGGCGATTCCGCCGGGTGCGGTGCTGGTGCGGGCGGCCTACGGGGTGGGCCGCCGCGAACTGCACCACCGGCCGAATGTCGTGCGCGCTTCGCTGTATGACCTCGCGGCGACGGCGGAGCGCGACACCTGTCTGATGGTTGAGTGCACGCTCGACGACACCACACCGGAATTGATCGGGGTGTTGATGGACGACGTCCTTGCCGCAGGTGCGCTGGATGTCACATGTACGCCGGTGACGATGAAAAAACAGCGGCCCGGGGTGGTCGTCTCGGTGCTGACCGAACCGGAGCGGCGCGAGGCGGTCATTGAGCGGTTGTTCCGCGGCAGCACCACCTTCGGGGTGCGCGAGTATACGGTAGAGCGCACGAAGCTCGCCCGCGCCTTTGAAACGGTCGCGACGCCCTACGGCCCGGTGCGGGTCAAGGTCGGGACGTGGCAGGGCGAAGTGCTCACCCGTTCGCCGGAGATGGCCGATTGCCAGCGGGTGGCGGCGGAGCGCGGGGTCGCGGTGCGGGCGGTGTACGAGGCGGCGCGGCTGGCGAACCCGTAAGGCCCGACGCGGCGGGGTCGCCGCATCCCCGTAGCGATCAACTGCTCGATCCGCTCCAGTGCAGTTTCTTGCGCAGCACCGAAAAATACTGGTAACCGGGCAGGTGCACGAGGTTGAACCGTTCGGCGGCTTTCCGGATCACCAAGGCATCACCCTCGGCGAGGGTCCGGCCGTCCTGGCCATCCACCGACAGCAGCAATTGTTTGCTCGTCTGTTTCACCGTGATGCGGATTTCCGCGTCGTCGGGCACGACCACCGGCCGGGCGCTCAGGGTGTGCGGGCAGATCACGTTCAACAGCAGGGCGGGGGCGTCGGGATGGAGGATCGGGCCGCCCGAAGACAGGGAGTGGCCGGTGGATCCGGTCGGGGTGGACACGATGATGCCGTCGCAGCGGTACGACGCCACCGGTTCCTGGTTGATCGCCACATCGAGGGTGACGATGCGGGTGGACTGGCCCCAGCCAACCACGACATCGTTCAGGGCGCGCAACGCGTCGACGGAGGCGCCTTTGCGGTTCACGATCGTGCCGTCGAGCATGGTGCGTGCGCTGGTCGTGTAGGTTCCCGCGACGAGGGCTTCGACGCCCTTTTCCAGTTCGGACTCGGTCACGCTGGTCAGGAATCCGAGGCGGCCGAGGTTCACGCCGAGCACCGGGATGTTGCGCCCGGCGATCAACCCGACCGCACGCAGCAGGGTTCCGTCGCCGCCGAGGGCGACCAGGGCATCCATGGTTTGCGTGCAGGTCGCCGCATCCACGCAGCGGATGCCGGGCAGGTGGTCGCCGTAGGGCGGGCAGGTGCATAGCTCCACCTTCAGACGGCGGGCGGCCTCGGTGAGGCGGCGCAGGGCGTCGGCGCTGACGGGTTTCGTGGTGTGGACGATGAGGCCGATGGTGTTCATGGCGTTGCCCGCCGGTTCATCACGGTGTTTTCCACCAGGCGAGGAACTCGGTGTTGCCGGCAGGACCCTTGATGGCGGATTCGCATAAACCGGACCATAGCAGACCCAGTTGCCCTTCGCCAAACCGTTTGATGCGGTCGATCACCTCCGCATGCACGGCGGGATCGCGCACCACCCCGTTTTTGCCCACCTGATCGCGGCCGGCTTCGAACTGCGGTTTGATCAGGGTCACCAGATCGGCCGGGCGGGCGAGGATCCCGCAGAGGGCGGGCAGGATCAGGGTTAGCGAGATGAACGACACATCGACCACGGCGAAGCTCGGGGGTTCCGTGAACAAGGCGGGGTCGAGCTGGCGGGCGTTGATGCCTTCGTGCACGACGACACGCGGATCGTTGCGCAACTTCCAGTGGAGTTGGCCGTGGCCGACGTCGAGGGCATACACGGTGCGGGCACCGTGCTGCAGCAGGCAGTCGGTAAAGCCGCCGGTGGAGGCACCGACATCCACCGCCACCTTGCCGGCGGCGGACAGCGGGAACTGTTGGAATGCAGTCTCCAGTTTCTCGCCGCCGCGGCTCACGAACCGTTCGTTCGCCTCCACCTCCAGTGCGGTGTCGTCCGGATAGAGGTGGCCGGGTTTGGTCTGCGGGTGGCCCCCGATCCGGACCCGGCCGCTGCGGATTAGTCCCTGCGCCTTCTCGCGGCTTTCCGCATGGCCTTGCTGGACGACGAGCAGATCGAGACGGAGTCGGGGCATGGGTTCCTATTCGCGCAGCATCAACGCGGGGGTTGGCATGGTTTCGGTCACGATGCGGAGGTCGAGGGATGCACCATCGCGCTCGATGGTCAGGGTGGCCGGGTCGCCGATCTTGCGGCGGAAGATGCTGCGCTGGACCTTGGCCGAGGCGTCCACCGCCTGGCCATCCACCGCGCGGATCACATCGCCGGCGAGCAGGCCGGCCCGCTGGGCCGGGCTATCCGGCACCACATCCATCACGCGTACGCCGTTCTCCACCTCGCGCATGAGGATGCCGATCCACGGGCGTTCCCAACGGCCGGTGCGGATGATCGATTCGGCCACGTTCATGGCCAGGTTCACCGGCACGGCGAAGCTGATGCCGATGTTGCCATCGGAGGCCCCGGCGGTCTGGATCACGGTATTGATGCCGACCAGGCGGCCATCGACATCCAACAGCGGGCCGCCGCTGTTGCCTTTGTTCACGGCGGCATCGGTCTGGATGAAGTCTTCGAACGGGAGCAGGCCAATCGACCGGCCCTTCTGGCTGACGATGCCCAGCGTCGCGCTGCTGTCGAGGCTGAACGGGGAACCGAGGGCGATCACGAACTCGCCCACCCGCAACACATCGGAGTCGCCGATTTCCACCGCCGGGAATTGTTTGCCCGGAGCCTCGATCTTCACCACGGCGAGGTCGGTGTGTACGTCCTTGCCGACGACCATCGCCGGATACTTGGCGCCGTCATCGAACACCACCTCGACCTTTTCCGCGCCGTCGATGACGTGGTTGTTGGTCAGGATGAAGCCGTCCTTTCTGAAGAGCACGCCGGACCCCTGGCCGGCGAGGCGTTCCGGGATGCGGTACATGTGGCCGAAAAACCGGTCCCGGGCCACCCGGTACTGCCGGGACTCGGTGCGGATGACCACCACGGCCGGCATGTTTTTCTCCACGACATCGGCGATCGCGTCGCCAAACAGGCGCGCGGCGTTCGGGGTCGCCGCATGCAGCGGGACCACCATCAGGGCGCCCGCCATCAGCAAGGAAAGCAGGGATTGTTTCATGGTGACCGGATAGACGCCAAACCCTACGCCAATGTTCACGTTCCGGCAATGCCCGGATGTTTCGACCTTTTCCCGCCCGTATAGGCCGGGTATACTACGCCCATGCGCCACCTGCTGTTTCCGCTGATCCTTGCTTCGCTGGTTCTTGCCGGCTGCGGGACGCCTTCGCTCGAGACGGGCGAGACCGATTACGATGCGTACCAGCCCTCCGGCGACCCGGCTGG
>CALBHI010000462.1 GCA_937894535.1 uncultured Verrucomicrobiota bacterium | reverse complement strand
GCTTGTGATCGAGGGAGCCCACGAGGGCCGTTTGTCGCGCCTGTTTTCCGAGCCGAACGCGTAATACGGCGGCCGGCAGCATTGTCACCGAGCCGTCACTACGGCTGTTTTTCCTTCTTCTTCCGCAAGCCGAGATCCTCGAGGGCCTTCTTGATGCTGGTCTCGGCGGATTTGGCATTCTCGTTGAGCTTCTTCGCCGCCGGGTCGAGTTGGCGCAACAAACCTACGCCTGAACGCAGCACGAGTTCGGAGGTGAGTTGGATCGCCACCTGTTCGACATTGGTGACGTTGCTGTAGGAACGGTCGAGCCCGACCGGGACGTTGAGCACGGTCGGTTCCTCGCTGTCGCGCCGGTAGGTCCGGACCTCCATCTCGCCGAACTTCACGTTCATGGCATCAATGCGAATCTTCGGCGGTTTTTTCGCTGCCGGTTCTGTTCCGCCCGAACCCGTCCCGCCACCTCCCGGTGACGGAGACGGCGTGCCGGTGTCCGCCGGCTTGTTCCCGCCGCGCGACAGCGCCTCGACGTTGCTGCCCGACGGGGTGCGCACCATGACCACGCGGGGAATATCGAGCCGGACGTCGTAGAGCCGGATCTCCTCGCCGAACAGCGACAGCAGGTTGTAGCGGACGCGCGCCTCGCGCACGGTCAGCGCCTCGGGGTCGGGGAACTCCGGCGGGTTGGTGAGCACCAGGTTGCGGATGCGCACCTCCGGTCGGGTGAACCGGATGGACAGATCGTCCATGGTCATGCCGAACCCGGTCTGCTCCTGCACCCAGCGCGGCAAAGCGCGCGCCACGATGCGGTCCGCGAGCAGGATCACCGCGGCCAGCAGGGCCACCACCAGTACAACCAACCGTCCCATCCATTTCATAGGTCACCTCTCCGCCTGCACCCTAGCAGATTTGCTGGGTTGTGCAAATCGGCGGAGCCGGTATAGTACCGTACCGCATGAAGAAAACCGCCTCCAAACGACGTCCTTCCCCCCGGCGCACCGAGTCCGATCCGACCTTGAGCGCATTGCTTGCCTTGTTTCACGACAACGGCGGCGACCGGCCGGATGGGTTGATGAAGGGCTATCCGAACCCTCGCCGGATCGTCGAGGCCTTGCAACTGTTCCTCGATGTGATCATCCCCGGCAAGTTCGACACGGCGTTGATCGACCGCAGACCGCTGGCCGCATTCCTGAAGGAAAAAATGGCGAAGGGTTCGAAGCTGCTCGAGCCGGAAATCGCCCGTGCCCTGCCCCTGCGCTGGAAAGGCGAAGCCGCCTGCGTCGAAGGCAAGGTTTGCCCGAAACACCTGAACGTGAAAAAGGAAGCGGCGGGCCTCGTGGCCGACTTCCGCACCCGCCTGCCCGAGGTGCGCCGGTTGGTGATCGAGGACATCAAGGCGGCCTACCGGGGCGATCCGGCGGCGCTGACCTACGCCGAAGTCAAACTCGCCTATCCCGGTCTACTGGCCGTGGTGACGCACCGCCTCGCCCATGAGTTGTACAAGCTGAATGTACCGGTGGTGCCGCGCATGATGAGCGAGTGGACGCACTCGCGCACCGGGGTGGACATCAACCCGGGGGCGAAAATCGGGGAAGGATTTTTCATCGACCACGCCACCGGGGTGGTGATCGGCGAGACGACCGAGATCGGCCACAACGTTAAGATCTACCAGGGCGTCACGCTCGGGGCGCGCAGTTTCTCGCTCGACGAGAACGGCAACCCGATCAAGCACATCAAGCGCCACCCGACGGTCGAAGACAACGTGGTCATCTACGCCAACGCGACCATCCTCGGCGGCGATACGGTGATCGGCCAGGGCTCGATCATCGGCGGCAACGTGTTCCTGATGGAAAGTGTCCCGCCGAACAGCTTCGTCGCGACCAAACATCCCGAGCTGCACATCAAGAGCGGGAAGAAAAATTAACCGCAGAGAACGCAGAGATCACAGAATATGTACGCTGCGATCTCTGCGCCCTCTGCGGTAAAATGGATCTCCTGAACATTACTCCGGGATCAGTTCGGCCACGCGGAAGCCGGCGTCCTCGAGCATCCGCATGTCCTTCTCATGGCCCTGGCCGCCGGTGGTCAGATAGCCCTCGGTAAACATCGAATTGGCCGGGTAGAGGGCGAAGGCCTGCATTTCGCGCAGGTTCACTTCGCGTCCGCCGGCCATGCGGATGTCGCGCGACGGATTGACGAAGCGGAACATGCAGAGGGTCTTCAGGCATTCATACGGGGTCAGGCGCGGGACATGGGCGAGCGGGGTGCCGGGGCGCGGGTCGAGGAAGTTGACCGGGATGGATTCGACTTCGAGGTCGCGCAGTTCGTAGGCGAGGTCGATGCGGTCCTGAATCGATTCCCCCATGCCGATGATGCCGCCGCAGCAGGCTTCCATGCCGGCATTCTTGGCCGCCTTCACCGTGGCCACGCGGTCGTCGTAGTGGTGGGTCTGGCAGACCTGCGGGAAGAAATTGCGGCTGGCCTCGAGGTTGTGGTTGAAGCGAGTCACCCCGGCATCGGCCAGGCGTTTGGCCTGGTCGTCGTTGAGCAGGCCGAGCGAGGTGCAGATGTTGATGTTCATCTCGGCCTTGATCTTGCGGACGGCCTCGCAAATGATGTCGAGTTCCTTGTCGGAAGGGCCGCGGGTCGCGGTGACCATGCAATACTTCACCGCCTTCATCTCGTAGGCCTTGCGGGCACCCTCGATCAATTCCTCCACGGTCTGCATCTGGTAACGTTTGGTCGGGCTCTGCGCGCCGATGGCCTGGCTGCAGAAGGAACAGTTCTCGCGGCAGAGGCCGCTCTTGGCGTTCTGGAGGACGTGGATGCGGACATCCCAGCCGTGGAAACGGTGGCGCACCCGGAAGGCGGCGTGCAACAGGGCGAGGATGTCCTCGTTCGGGGCATTCAAGACGGCCAGGGCCTGGTCGCGGGTCGGGGCCTCGCCGCGCAACGAAATTTCAGCTAGTTCATTCCAATTCACAGTCTGCTCTCCCTTGCGTTGGGTGATCTGAATGGCCTAGACTTATGGCAGAATCTGTACCCGACGCCAAGCAAACATGAAATCAGAAGACTGGATTCATCCCATCCTCGCCACCTGGCGTCAGGAAAGCCGCCTGCGCACACTGCGCCCACTGCCTGCCGGCGGCGGCCGGGTGGTGCGCGACGGACGGACCCTGGTCAACTTTTCCTCGAACGATTACCTCGACTTCCTGAACCGGCCGGAGCTGATCGAGGCGGCACGGGCGGCGACCGCCGCATGCGGGGCCGGGGCCGGGGCCTCCCGGTTGGTCACCGGCGACCTGGCGGTGCACGGTGAACTGGAGACAACGCTGGCCCGGCAGAAGGGGTATCCGGCCGCGCTGGTGTTCGGGTCGGGCTTCCTGACCAACCTCGGGGTCATCACCGCCTGCGTCGGGCGGGGCGACACGGTGTTCGCCGACCGCCTGGCCCATGCGAGCATCCTCGATGCGATCCGTTTGAGCGGAGCCTCGCTGGTGCGGTTCCGGCACAACGACGTGGAGGACCTCTCGACCCGGATGGCCCGCGACACCACCGAGGGCGGCCGCCGGCTGATCGTCACCGAGTCGGTGTTCAGCATGGACGGCGACCTGGCCCCCCTACCCGCCATCGCCGCCGTTGCCCGCACCCACGAGGCGATGTTGCTGGTGGACGAGGCCCATGCGACCGGGGTGTTTGGTCCATCGGGCCATGGCCTGGTCGCCGCACACGGCCTGTCCGGTTCGGTCAATCTCGCGATGTGTACGTTCAGCAAGGCGCTGGGCAGCTATGGCGGCGGCGTGGCGTGCAGCGCGGCGATGCGCGACTGGCTGGTCAATGCCGCCCGGCCGTTCATCTACACGACGGCATTGCCGCCGGGGGTGTGTGCGGCTTCGCTGGCGGCCTTGCAGCTACTCGACCGCGAACCGGGCCAGGGCGAGGTGTTGCGCCAGCGGGCGGCACGGTTCCGCAGCCTGCTGCAAGAACGCGGACTCAGTACCGGAGCCTCGGAAAGCCAGATTGTTCCGGTCATCCTCGGCGACAACGCACACACGCTGGATGTGTCGGCGCGGATGCAGGAGGAGGGGTTCCTGGTCACGGCGATTCGCCCGCCGACCGTGCCCGAGGGCATGGCCCGGTTGCGGTTTTCGATCACCTTGGCGCACGGCGAGGACGACCTCGAGCGCGCGGCAAAGGCGCTGCGCCGCTGCCTGGATGCGGTGGGGTCGGCGGCATGAGGCGCTTGTTCCTGGGCGGATGGGCGTATGCACCCGGAACCATCGCGGCGGCGTGGCCAGAGGTCACAGTGGTCGGTGCGGCGGACCCGTTGCCGCCGGTCGGGCGGGTTCCCGTGGTGATCGGCTGGTCGTTGGGAGGGTTGCGGGCCCTGGCCGCTTTGGCGGAAGGGCGGCTTCAGGCGGATCGTCTGGTGTTGATCGCCACGACGGCGCGGTTCTGCGCCACCGACGGTTATGCCTGTGGCCAACCGCGATCGGCATTGCGGGCGATGATGGTGGGGATGAAACGAAACCGTGCGGCCACCCTCGGCCAGTTCTTCGCGTTATCGGCCGCACCGCGCGACCTTGGCGGAGCAGAACAACAGCAGCAGGTTGAAGCGTCCGCCAGCCTCGACGATGCCGCGCTGGCGCAAGGGTTGGAACAGCTGGACCGGTTGGATCTCCGGCATGAACTTGCAGGCATTCGCACCCCCACGTTGATCCTGCATGGGGCGGCAGACCGCGTCATCCCGGTTCAGGCGGGGGAATTTCTCGCTGCGGCGATGCCGGCGGCGACGCTGGTGGTGCATCCGGATCCGCTTGCCGGACATGACTTGCCGCTGCGTGAAGCGGCATGGATCAGGGAACACGCGGACTTGCGGGGCGAGTGAGCTTCACCCACCGCCCCGCCGCCACGGGACATCAATCGTCGGAGTCGATGCCTTCGACGTCGCTGCCGCCTTCTTCCATCTCCATGATCATCGCATCCGCCTCGTCGGGCATGGTCATGCCGGGGCCACCGGCGGCACCCTTCATGGCCAGCGACATCCCGATCTGGGCGAAGCCGGCCAGATCCTGCTTGGTAAGCCTGGTTAAGGCGCTGACGCCGCGCCATTCGCGGATGGTCAGGCCACGCAGCGAGGCCTCGGCACCTGCCGCGGCGGATGCAGGAGCAGCGGCCAATTCGGGCGGCAGCAATGCCGTGACCGAACGGATCAGGCTCGCCACATCCAGTTCCCAATAACCCAGGGCTTCGGCGGACAGATCGGCAAATCCCGGACGATACGCCTCGGTGGCTCCACCACCCTGAACATAGTCAATCATGCCGTGCAGGGACTCGATCGGTCCAATCGCATACACCATCGCGTTATCCAGGTAGCCGATGTGGTAGGCGATGTTCTCGAGCAACCGGGAGAAGGGCTCGGGCATTTTCACGGCATCGTCGGGGTCATCGAACTGGTACGACATCAGGTAGGTCTGGATCTCCACGCCGTTGTACGGTTCGGCCGGCGCGGTGGTGATGTTCATCTGGTAGGGCGTATCATCCTGGGTCGAGGTACCGATCGACGCCTGGATTTCCATCATTTTCTCCATCGACGCCTTGGCTTGGGCCTTGTCGTTGATTTCATAGATGCCGACCAGGTTGAGGGGTTGTTCCTTGGTGATCGGCAACACGGCGATGTTGTAGCCGCCGGTATAGAGGCCGCGCATGGCCAGCATCATCTCGCGGTACGGTTCGGCCATGGCATCCAGCGGCGGACCCATCTCCTTGTACATGGAGGAGACCCAATTGGCGTACGGCTCGATTACGTGTTCGAAGCCGGACATCGTGCCGTTGGCAATGAACCAGGCATCGGGATTCTGGTAACCCATGACCAACGGACCGGCCGGGGACATATCGCTGATCACGCGGTCCAACGCGCTGTCCGGAGCAGCCTGTACGTAGGTGCGCAGGGTGATGTCACCGGAGAGATCGAGGTTGAACACCAGGACATCGAGTTGCGCCGCGGCCTTGGACAAGGAGTTCTGGATCGAGGCCAGGCTGGCAGAGGGATCGTTTTCGGCGAAGGCCGAGGTATCCATACCCTCGGCTTCCATCTGCGCCTTGTACATGTCCATCATTTGCCGCTGTTGTTCAATCTGTTCGCCGAGCATCGCGCTCAAGGCGGGGACGTTCACGGAGGCGCTGAGTTCGCCGGGCATGTTGTTCATGGCATCGCGTTCCGCCTGGCTGAGATCGCCGTTCATCGCCTTGATGGCACCGAGGTCCTGACCGGCCAGCGCCTGCGACTCCTTGATGACCACAAAAAACGCCGGAGCGGATGCATCGTCGGGATCGCCCATGACAAACTTGTGGACGCCGGGGCTGATTTCCTCGCGGCTCGGCATCATCCGCTCCAGCGCGGTCAGGTAGTCGGCGCCATCGCCGGTCACGGAGAAGCGGGCCATCATCGGCGGTCCGCCCGCACCTTCCGATTTTCCGATATGGATCATCACCGGCTGGGTAGCGTCCACACCGGCCAGATCGGGACTCATCAGCATCGCACCGATCTGCCCCTCGACCATGCCGGGAGGCAGCGGGAGTTGGAGTTCCTCGGCCAGGGCGGCGGCCTGGCTGGCGGCCTGTTCGAGGTTGCGCAGTTGCAGGATGACGAGGCTGTCACCGCCCGCATACAGCAAGGGGGCGGCGGCGAGGTACATGGCGAACAAGAAACGTTTCATGGGCGGGCATCTCCTTTGCTAAGTGAGCATCATCCTGTTTCGAACGGGGCATGTCCAGCCGTTGCGAACATAAAAATGATTTTTCGGAGTACGGCTTCCCGCTTGCCCCCCTGAAACGAGCGCGATACGTTGACCGGCGGGAGAATCCAGCATGGCTAAACGTACGTCCGCGGTGGGTGAAACCGCCGAAAGCATGGCCCGCCGGCAGCGGGAGATTTCCGTATCCGAGTTTTTCCTGAAGAACCGGCATCTGCTTGGGTTTGACAGCCCGCGCCGGGCCTTGATGACCGCGGTCAAGGAGGCGGTGGACAACTCGCTCGACGCCTGCGAGGAGGCGGGCATCCTTCCCGAGATCATGGTCGAACTGGAACAGACCGGCGACAACCGGTTCCGGGTGACGGTGACCGACAACGGGCCGGGCATCGTGAAGACGCAGATCCCGAAGATCTTTGCCAAGCTGCTCTACGGATCCAAGTTCCACCGCCTGCGCATGTCGCGCGGCCAGCAGGGCATCGGCATCAGTGCGGCGGGCATGTACGGGCAACTGACCACGGGCAGCGCGACGGTGATCCGCTCGCGCACCAAGGGCAGTCCCGCGGCGCACCAGATCTCGGTCCAGATCGACACGCGGCAGAACAAACCGACCATCCTCAGCGATGTCAGCGTGGCGTGGACGCCGACGTTTCCGGCCGGGAGCGGGGACGGCAACGAGGGCGATCCGGTCACCTACAAACACGGGACGTCGGTGTCGATCGAGATGGAGGCCGCGTACGTGCGCGGCAAATTGTCGGTGGATGAATTTCTCAAGCAGTGTGCCATCGTCAATCCGCACCTGTCGCTTCATTATGCCGTGACGCTGAAGAAACCGGCGAAGGGCGATGCCGAGGGCGAGGCCCCGGCGGATTCGATCCGGCAGTCATTCCTGCGCGCGGTGAAGAAGCTGCCGCCGGCGGCGCAGGAGATCATGCCCCACCCTCACGGGGTTGAGCTCGGCATGCTGATGCAGATGCTCAAGGACACGGAGAGCCGGACGGTGCGCTCGGCGCTGGCCTCGGACTTCTCGCGTATCAGCCAGCAGACGGCGCTGGACATCTGCGTGGCGGCGAAGGTCGATCCGAAAGCGCGCCCGGACAAACTGGGGCCGGGCGAGATCGAGGCGGTGTACAAGACGATCCAGCAGACCAAACTGATGCGGCCGCCGACCGACTGCCTCGCCCCGATCGGCGAGGAGGAGATCCTGGCCGGCCTGAAGAAGGAGATCGATGCCGACTTCTACACCTCGGTCACCCGCGATCCGACGGTGTACCGGGGCAACCCGTTCCAGATCGAAGTCGGCATGGCCTACGCGAAACCGCAGTCCGACGAGGACCTGAACAACGAGAATCCGGTGCGGTTGCTGCGGTTTGCCAACCGGGTACCCCTGCTCTACATGGGCGGGGCCTGCTCGATCACCAAGGCGATGACCGGGGTGAACTGGAAGGCCTACGGCCTGGCCCAGCCCAAGGGCGCGCTGCCGCTCGGCCCGGTGGTGGTGTCGGTGCACATGGCCAGCGTGTGGGTTCCCTTCACCAGCGAAAGCAAGGACGCGATCGCCAACTACCCGGAGATCATCCAGGAGATCACCCTCGCGCTGCAGGAATGCGGACGCCGCCTGTCCATCAACATCAGCAAACGGAAACGCGAGGCGGAAGCGGAACGCAAACGCGGTTACATCGAGAAGTACATTCCCCACCTCGCCACCGGCCTGAAGGATATCCTGTCCCTGCCCGACAAGGACAAGACGAAGATCGAAGGCGACTTGAAGAAGATGCTGGAGAAAACGCATCTGGAAGTGTGATTTAAACGCAAAGTCACAAAGGCGCAAAGGACGCAAAGCATATGACGGAAAACGAATTGAGTCGGATCATCATTGGGGCGGCCATCGAGGTGCACAAGGAAATGGGCGGACCGGGCTTGATCGAGGACGTTTACGAGGAAGCCTTGTGCGAAGAACTGATCGCTCGCGGACTAACTGTTACGCGACAGAAACGTGTCCCGATTTTTTACAAAGGGAAACGTCTGCGCAAACCACTCTATCTCGACATTCTCGTAAACGACAAAGTGATCGTGGAGGCAAAATCGGCCAAAGAGTTTCACCCGGTATTTGCTGCACAACTGTTAACCTACCTCCGACTAACCGGGAAGAAGCTCGGCTTGGTGATCAATTTCGGTGAGATCTTCCTAAAAAACGGCATCCATCGCGTCGTAAATGGTCTTTCCCAATAAGGTATCCTCTTCGCGCCTTTGCGCCTTGGCGTTAAGAGATTAAAACAACATGAATACAAACCATCCCATCGCCCCGCAAGTCGTGTCCAAGCAGGCGGCTTCGCGCCGGATTGTCGAAGTTGCCAAAGAGATCCATGCGGACATCACGAAGAAGCACAAGAAGCCTTCGATGAAGTTTCCGATCCGTTCGCTGGCGAATGTCAAGTACGACACGAAGCGCGGGCATTTTGAGATCCTGAACAAGACGGCGACGCGCACCCTCTCCTACAACACGGTGAAGACGTTCGCGCAGTCGATGCGGCTGCTCGCCACCACGAAGAACGACCTGCTGGACAAGGACGACATCGCGGGCAAACGCGAGCTCTACTACAACAGCAAGAGCTGGGGGGAATGCCGGTTCGACGAGCAACCGGAGAGCGACACGCTGCTGGACGACATCGAGGCGATGCTGGGGATCAACCGCGAGCAACTCGGCTACATCCCCGAGGAGCGCGGGGGCGACGTGGCCGGCCCGCTGACCGTGCTGGACATCGATCCGTCGAACGGCAAGGACATCAAGATTGAGTGCGCAAAACTGGGCAGCGGGGCGTGGAGCATCCCGTCGCGCGTCGAGCATCTGCGCTTCGCCTCGAAGGCAAAATTCATCCTTGCCGTCGAGACCGCCTCGCTGTTCCAGCGCCTCGTCCACCACCGCTATTTCGAGAAGGCCAACTGCATCCTGATCTCGATGAGCGGGGTGCCGACGCGGGCCTGCCGCCGGTTTATCCGCCGCCTCGCCGACGACCAGAAGATCCCCGTGCTGGCCTTCACCGACGGTGATCCGTACGGCTATTGCAACATCTACCGCACGCTGAAGGTCGGTTCCGGCCAGGCGGCGCACATCAACCGCTACTTCTGCGTGCCGCAGGTGCATTACCTCGGGGTGACCCCGCAGGACATCATCGACTACGGCCTCGAGGACGCGACGCATCCGCTGGAGGAAGCCGACATTAAACGGGCGAAGGACGCGCTGAAAAACGATCCGTTCATCCAGCACCACAAGGAGTGGCAGCAGGCGCTGGAGCAGATGCTGAAGATGGGGGTGCGCATCGAACAGCAGGCGTTTGCCAAGCATGGTTTGAACTACGTTCTGGAAAAATACCTGCCGGAAAAGATCAAGAAAGGGAAGTTCCTGCCCTAGCGGTTTCCCTTCACCTGGACGTGGCCGGGGTAAACCGGGCCCTACGGATTCGCACGGATACCGATGCAACGTCATCAGCCCATCTACATCCTCGATGCGATCGGCCCGTTTTTCCGGGCGTCGCCGCCGGGCCGGTTGAACTGGTCGAAGATCCCGTTTGCCCATCTGGAGGCGGAGGGGCGGGTGCGGCGCGACCTGTTCCCGCGCATCCGGGAGGAATTCCGCATCGTGTGCGAAAACGCGGTGGCCTGCGGATTCAATGCCTTGAGCATCGACGACCTGGCCCACCTGCATGACCATCCGACCTACCCGGACGATTTACGTGCGCGGATCCGGGCCTACCGCGAGGAGTTCGCGGCGTTGTTTGCCATCGCTGCCGAACACCGATTGGCGGTGTATGTGACGACCGACATCATGTTTTACCATGCGTCGATTGAGGCGACCTGCGGCGACGATCCGAAGCGGTTGCAGGCGCGATTTGCCGAGGCGCTGGACGATGTATTCGCGACGTTCCCGGAGGTACAGGGCATCATCACGCGCATCGGGGAATCGGACGGGTTGGACGTCGAGGGTGATTTCCTGAGCCGGCTGACCATCCGGCATCCGCGGCAGGCGCGGCGGTGGGTGGAGGCGTTGCTGCCGGTGTTTGCGCGGAACCGGCGGCGTTGGATGTTCCGGACGTGGAGCGTGGGGGCGTACCGGGTGGGCGACCTGATCTGGAACCGTGACACGTTGCGCGACATCTTCGACGGGATATCATCGCCGTGGCTGACCTTGTCGATGAAGCACGGGGAGTCGGATTTCTTCCGCCATCTTCCGGTCAGTGTGCAGTTCCACCGCGGCGCGCTGCCACGCATCGTCGAATTCCAGGCGCGCCGCGAGTACGAAGGGGCCGGGGAATATCCGTCGTTCATCGGCCCGGAGGTCGAGCGGATCCGGGAGGAATTGCGGCATGTTCCGACGATGGCCGGGGCGATGGTGTGGTGCCAGACCGGCGGGTGGATCCGGTTCCGGCGGCTGACCTTCCTCGATCCGGAGGGCGTCTGGAATGCGATCAACACCTGGGTCGCGGTCCGCGTGCTCAAGGACGGCTACAGCGCGGCGGAGGCGGTCGAGGGCTGGCGGCGGCGGTATGCCCCGCAGATGGATGGCGAGGCCTTGTGGCGCTTGCTCGGTTTGTCCAGCGAGGTGGTGGCGCGGTTGCTTTACATCGAGGAATTTGCGCGGCGTAAGGTGTATTTCCGGCGGTTGCGCATCCCGCCGTTGCTATCGGTGTATTGGGACCATGTGCTGGTCAACCACGGGATGCGGCAGATCATGCGCTGTTTCGTGACGGAAGGCGAGGCGGCGGTGCGGACCGGGGAGCAGGCGCTGGAACAGATCGGGGAGATGCACCGGTTGGCGGCGCGGTTGGGCCTGCGGCCGGAGGATCTGGTGTTCATGCGGGACAGTTTCGCCATCCTTGCCCTGGCGCGGGAGTATTACTTCCGCGAGTTTTCGCCGGAGATCGTGGCGCGGCTGGAGCAGGCGCGCGAGGCGTACCGGGCGAAGCATGCGGTGCGGTATTCGATCCACCTCGACTTCAAGCCGGTGCCGATCCGGACGGCGCGGTTGCGGTGGTACCTCGGCATCCTGTTCCGCGAGCAGCGGGGTTACCGGCTGGTGGACCGAATCTTTACCATCCGCATCCTCGGGTGGCTCTATCCCCTGCTCCAGCGTCTTGGCGTCTCCTTCCTGCCCGCCTTCTCGCGCAAGCAGGCGATGGGGATCGACTCGGTATTCAAGTGAGGCGCGGCGGCGTATTGATGATACCTGAATTCGTCAGGCCGCTTGGCGGGTGGCCGGATTCACGGCGCTTTCGGCGTTGGCGCAACGGGGGCGGACTTGAGTCCAGCCCCCGTTACTCCGCCTTGAAATCACCGCAAATCCGACCACCCGCCCGCTAAACCCGTGCCGCTTCCAGCGTCACGGGTTTACCTGACGAAT
>CALBHI010000461.1 GCA_937894535.1 uncultured Verrucomicrobiota bacterium | reverse complement strand
GCGCCCGCGGTGCGTGCCTCGCTGCTCGACCACTACGCCCGCCGAGCCGATCCGCGCGCCGCCGTACACGAGGCGTTCTGGCCGGCGGCGATCCAGCGGCTCGGCCAGGCCCTCGGCGCCTACGCCCGCCTCGGTGCCACGCCCGGGACCGTACGATTCCTGCGCTATATCCCGCCCGCGTTGGCCAACCTGGAGGAAGCGTTGCGGCGCGTCGACGGACTGCCGGAGCTGGCCCGCGTGGTCGGTGAGGCGCGGGTGCGGAAGGGCGTTTCGTGAGGGCGGACCGGTCACGCGCCGTCGCCTCGGCGTGGTTGGTGGTGCGGGCCGCCCTGCGGTCGTTCGGGGCCAACCGGTCACTGGAGGCCGCGGCCACGTTGGCGTTCTACGGGTTCCTGTCGCTGATGCCCCTGCTGCTCGTCGCGGTGATCGCGCTCGGTTCGTTGTTGCGGTCCTCCGAGGCCGCATCGGCCGCGCTGGCTTCGTTCGTGCAGGACCTGTTTCCGGCCTTCAATACGGCGTTGCTGTCCGATTTGCAGGCGATCTCGGCGGGCGGAGCGCTCAGCCTGGTCAGCATGGTGCTGCTGGTCTGGTCGATGACCCCGCTCTCCGGCGCGTTGCGCACCGCGTTGGCGCGGATGTTTGCGATGCCGATCCAGCGTCCGTTCCTGCTCTCCAAGGCGGTGGACCTCGCCGCGGTGTTGAGCTTCCTCCTGTTCTTCCTGCTGCTGGTTCTGGTGCGGGTATTCCTCCCGCCGGATGCCGCGGGTTGGCTGCGGTTCCTGTCCGGCACCGCCTTCCCGTTCCTGGTCTGCGTCGGCTTCATCGGTCTGTTCTTCCGTGTGTTCGCGCCGGTGCGCCTGACCTGGCGGCAATGGTTGCTCGGCGCGGTGTGCGTGACCTTGTTGTGGGCGGTGATGCGCGACGTATTCGTCCTGTTCATCCGCTACAACCCGAACTATGGCTATGCCTTCGGATCGTTGAAGGCGATGTTCCTGCTCGTGGTCTGGGTGTATTACGTCTTTGCCGCGTTGCTGTTCGGCGCGGAGATCATGGCCAACACCTACCGCCGCGATGCCTTGCTGTTGCGCGAGCTCCTGCAACAGGCGCACGCGGGGCAGGGCGGGGCATCGACGCTGCTGAAAAAGTTCGAGCGCGACCTCGAGGACGGCACCGTGCTGTTCCGCGAGGGCGATCCCGGCACGGAGATGTTCGTGGTGCTCGAAGGCGGCATCACGTTGTCGCGCGGCGAGCGCGAACTCGCGACGATGAAACCCGGCCAGTATTTCGGCGAGATGTCGCTGCTCACCCGTGCTCCGCGTTCCGCCTCGGCCCGGGCCTTCGGCCGCACCCGCCTCGCCGCGATCACCCAGGGCAACTTCGATCTTCTGGTGCGCGAAAATCCCGTGCTGGTCCGGGGCTTGCTCGAGGAACTGGCCCGGCGCCTCGCCGAGACCAACCGAAGGTTGCCCACGGAAACGCCGCCACAGGCGCCTCGCTAGCCGCTGATTTTGATGTATATTCAACGGTCATGATCCATTTCGGTCCAAAGGCCATGCTGATCCGGTTGTTTTCCATGCTGTTGGTGGCGGCGACCGCCGTTTCCTGCGCGGGCACCCGCCGCGCCGTGCCGGCGGCGCCCGGATTGCCCGCGATATTTTCCGCCACCGGAACGGCGACCGCGCCGGAGGCCTGGTGGACGGCGCTGAACGACCCCGATCTCGATGCCCTGGTCCAGCATGGCTTGACCAATAATTTTTCCCTGCGTGCGGCCTGGGATCGCCTGATGCAGGCCGAAGCCGTCGCCGCACGGCAGGGCGCGGCGCTCGTTCCCTCCGTGAATGCTGAAGCCTCGGCCGGACGCACCCGCCGCGAAACCGGATCGCCGTCGAGCACAACCTATGAGAATGAGTACGGCGCGGCGCTGGTCGCCTCGTACGAACTCGACGTCTGGGGCCGGGTGCGTGCCCTGCGTGATGCCGCGGCGATTGAAGCCGCCGCGACCGAATTCGAGGTCCGCACCGCCGCCGTGTCCCTGTCCGCCGAGATCGCCCTGACCTGGTACAGCCTGGTCGAGCAGCGCGCCCAGGCCGCCGTGCTGCGCGACCAGATCGCCACCAGTGAAAAAGGCCTCGATGTCCTGCGCTCCCGCTTCCGCTCCGGCCGCGGCGGGGCCGTCGATGTCCTGCAACAGGAGCAGCTGGTGGAGACGCGGCGGGGCGATGCCGAAACCGTGGCCGCGCGCATCCGTGTGCTCGAGAACCGGCTGGCCGTGCTGATCGGCGAGGTGCCGGGTACCGCCGTGCCGCCACGCGATACTCTGCCCGAACTCCCCGCCGTTCCCGCCACCGGCGTCCCGCTCGAGGTGTTGCACCGCCGTCCCGATGTCGCCCGCAGCCTCGCCCGCGTCGAGGCGGCCGACCGCCGCGTTGCCGCCGCGGTCGCGGACCGTCTGCCGCGCCTCGGCCTGTCCGCCGGCCTCTCCTCCTCCGCGCCGGAAGTCGACGATGTCTTCTCCGACTGGCTCGCCTCGATCGCCGCCAACCTCGCCGGCCCGGTCATCGACGGCGGGGCGCGCCGTGCCGAAGTCGCCCGCACCGAAGCGGCGCGCTCCGAGGCCATCAACACCTACCGCCAGGCCATGCTCGAAGCCTTTGGCGAAACCGAGGACGCTCTCGTGCAGGAGCAGCGCCAGCGCGCCTTGCTGGACAGCATCGACCGCCAAGCCGCTCTGGCCCGGCAGATCACCCAGGGCTTGCGCGACCGGTTCCTCGGTGGCAACGAGGATTTCCTGCGCATCCTCACCGCCGAGGTCAACCGCCAATCCCTCGACCGCCAGCGGTTGACCGCACGCCGCCAACTCATCGACTACCGGATCGGCCTGTACCGGGCGCTCGCCGGCGGATTCCCGCTGGAGCGCCCCGCGCCCGCCACCTTGAACGAGGAATGAAACCATGACGTCCACCATCCCGCCCAGCGCTTCCGAACAACGCCACCCGGTCATCTGGCGGTGGCTCAAGTGGATCCTGCCCGTGGTCGTGGTCATCATCGGTGTGGTGATCATGGAGGTCATGATCGCCACCGCACCCAAGGCCGAACGCAAAACTCCGCCGCGCACGGCACGCCTCGTCGAGGCCGTCCCGGTCGCGCGCACCAACCTCCATGCCGTCGTGTCCGCGATGGGCATGGTCCATCCGGCCCGCGAAGTCACCCTGCACCCGCAGATCAGCGGCACCGTCATTGATGTCAGCCCGGAACTGATCCCCGGCGGCATCAAGGCGGCGGGCGATGTCTTGCTGCGCATCGACCCGAAAGACTACGAACTCGCGCTGCGCCGCGCGGAAAGCGCACTGGCCGCGGCCGAGGGCGATTACCAGCTGGAGCTCGGGCAGCAGGCCCTGGCCCGCAAGGAATTCGAGCTGCTCGGCCGCGATGACCTGTCCGAGGCGGAGCGGGCGCTGATCCTGCGCGAGCCGCAACGCGCCCAGGCCGAAGCCGCGCGGGCCAGTGCGCGCGCCGCGCTCGACCAGGCCCGGCTCGACCTCGAGCGCACCACCATCACCGCGCCGTTCCGATCCATTGTCCGGTCTCGCGCCACCGACCTCGGCGCGCAGGTGTCGCCGTCCTCGCCGCTGGCCACCCTGACGGATGTCGAGAACTACTGGATCATCGCCCCGGTGCCGGTCTCGCAACTGGCCTGGCTGGCTGTGCCGGAACGCGCTGGCGAAACCGGCGCGGCGGTGCGGGTGGTGTTTTCCGGACAACGTGCGCGCGAAGGCCGCGTGTTGCGGTTGCTCAACGAACTCGAGACCGACGGCCGCATGGCCCAGTTGTTGATCGAGGTGCGGGACCCGCTCGCGCTGGCCCCCGAGTCCGCCGGTTTGCCCAAGCTATTGCTGGGTGATTTCGTGCGCATCGAGATCGATGGGCGCTGGACCGAGGACGTCATCGCCCTCGATCGCCGTTGGCTGCGCAACCACAACGAAGCGTGGGTGCTCACCGACGGAAAGCTGGAGATCCGCACCCTCGACATCCCGTTCCGCGGCGAACGCGAGGTGCTGGTCCGTGCGGGGCTTGAGTCCGGGGACCTCGTCGTCACCACCGACATCGCCGCGCCGGTGGCTGGCATGTTGCTCACCACCGGCGAGGCGAAAAAGGGCGGAGGCGCTCCGTGAACAACGGGGCACGCATCGATGCCGCGGCGATCCGCGGCCCCATCGCCTGGATGGTCCGGAACGGGGTCACCCCGAACCTGATCATGCTGTTCCTGTTGTTCGGCGGGGCGATCATGCTCTTCCACATCAAGCAGGAGGTGTTCCCGGAGTTCTCGCTCGACACCGTCACCATCACCGTGCCGTATCCGGGCGCCAGCCCCGAGGAAGTCGAATCCGGGATCGTGCTGGCCATCGAGGAAGCCGTGCGCGGCATCGAGGGGGTCAAGCAGGTCACCTCCACCTCGTCGGAAGGGCGCGGCGTGGTCAACGTCGAACTCCTTTCCGGCGTGGACCAGCAGAAGGTGTACCAGGACATCCGCCAGGAGGTGGACCGGATCAGCACCTTGCCGCTCGATGCCGAGGAGCCGCAGGTGGTGTTGCAGATTCGCCGGCGCGAAGTGCTCGACCTGCAGATCTACGGCAAGGCGGATGAATGGGTCCTGCGCGGCATCGCCGAGGAGGTGCGTGACCGCCTGCTCCAGAATCCCGGCATCACCCAGATTGAACTCGACGGGGTGCGCGCCTTCGAGATGCGCGTCGAAATCCCGCCCGAGGCGCTCCGCTCGCTCGGGTTGACCCTCGAGGAGGTCGCCACGATCATCCGCCGCACCGCGATCGAGTTGCCCGGTGGCAGCGTACGCACCGAGGGTGGCGAGATCCTGATGCGGTTCAAGGAACGGCGCGACTGGGCCACCGAGTTCGCCGATGTGCCGGTGGTCCTGTCGGGCAGCGGCAGCCGGTTGCGCCTCGGCGATATCGCCACCGTGCGCGATGACTTCGAGGAGACCTACCGGTTCGCCTCGTTCAACGGCTATCCCGCCGTGGGGTTTGAGGTGTACCGCGTCGGCGAGGAAACCCCGATCGGCGTTTCCCGGTCCGTGCGGGAAACCATGGAGCAGATCGCGCCCAGCCTGCCCGAGGGCATCGACTACGTCATCAACAACGACTGGTCGGACATCTACCGGCAGCGCATGGAGCTGCTCACCAAAAATGCCATCATGGGATTCTGCCTCGTCCTCGTCATCCTCGGCCTGTTCCTCGAGATCAAACTCGCCTTCTGGGTCACCATGGGCATCCCGATCTCCTTCCTTGGGGCGATCTTCGTCATGCCCGGCCTCGACCTGTCGATCAACATGATTTCGATGTTTGCCTTCATCATCGCCCTCGGCATCGTGGTGGACGATGCCATCGTCACCGGCGAAAACATCTACGACTTGCGCCAGCGGGGCTACACCAACACCGACGCCGCGATCATCGGCGCCGGCCAGGTCTCGGTCCCGGTCGCCTTCAGCATCCTCACCAACATCATCGCCTTCCTCCCGCTGTTGTTTGTGCCCGGCCAGCTCGGCAAGACCTGGGCGGTGATCCCGTTCGTGGTCATTCCGGTGTTTGCCTTTTCCTGGTTCGAGGCGCTGATGATCCTGCCCTCGCACCTCGCCCACACCTCCAGCCGCGCCCGCAGCCGCTTCGGGGCCTCGCTGCACCACATGCAGCAGCGGCTCGCCCGCGCGCTGGAACGCTGGGTGGAGCGGCGCTTCGGCCCCCTGCTCGACTTCTGCCTCCGCTGGCGGTACGTCACCGTCGGGACCGGGGTTGCCCTGCTGTTCGTCATGGCCGGGTTGGTGTCCAGTGGTCGCCTCGGCTTCATCCTGATGCCGCGCGTGGAGTCCGACCGCTCCGTCGTGACCGCCACCCTGTCCTTCGGCTCGCCGCAAACCCAGTTGATGGAGGTGCGCGACCGGTTGATCGCCTCGGCCAACGAGATCGTAGCCTCTTCCGGCGGCGAGGCCCTGAGCCGCGGCGTGTTCGCCACGATCAACGACAACGTCATCGAGGTCTCCATCTACCTGACCCCGCCGAAGCAACGCCCGATCACCACCACCGAAGTGACCCGCCGCTGGCGTGAAAAAACCGGCGTGGTGCCCGGTGTCGAGACCCTCCAGTTTGTCGCCGACCGCGGTGGCCCCGGCTCGGGCGCCTCGCTGACCGTCGAGCTCAGCCACCGCGATGTTGCCACCCTCGAGCGCGCCAGCCTTGCCCTCGCCGAGCGGTTGACCGTGTTCCCGAATGTGAAGGACATCGATGCCGGCTTCAAGCCGGGCAAGCGGCAGTTTGATTTTACCCTCAAACCCGAAGGCCGCAGCCTCGGCCTGACCACCGAGGCGGTGGCCCGCCAACTGCGCGCCGCCTTCTACGGTGTCGAAGCGCTGCGCCAGCAACGCGGCCGCAACGAGGTCAAGGTCATGGTCACCTATCCGGCCAACCAGCGCATCAGCGAGTTCGACATCGAGAACTTCCTCGTCCGCACTCCCTCCGGGCGCGACGTGCCGCTGATGGAGATTGCCGAGATCGAACGCGGCCGCGCCTACACCAGCATCCAACGGCGCGACGGACGCCGCACCCTGCAGGTCAGTGCCGATGTCGATCCGGTCGGCGAGACCGGCATCGTCAAGGCCGACCTCGACGCGACCATCCTGCCCCAGCTCGCCCGCGACTTCCCCGGCCTGAGCTACGGGTACGAAGGACGCCAGGCCGATATGGCCGATACGATGACCTCGCTGCGCAACGGGTTCGGCCTCGTCCTGTTCTTCGTCTACTTCCTGCTCGCCATCCCCTTTAAGAGCTACATCCAGCCCCTCGTGGTCATGCTCAGCATCCCCTTCGGCGTGATCGGCGCGGTGATCGGCCACATGGTCATGGGGTACAACCTCAGCATCATCAGCGTCATGGGCATGATCGCCCTCGCCGGTGTGGTGGTGAACGGCTCGCTGGTGCTGATCGAATACGCCAACCGCCTGCGCGAGGAAGGCATGAACGCCTACGAGGCCATCCATGCCTCCGGCGTGCGCCGGTTCCGCCCGGTCATGCTCACCACCCTCACCACCTTCGCCGGCCTGGCCCCGATGATCTTCGAGACCTCCCGCCAGGCCCGCTTCATGATCCCGATGGCCCTGTCGCTCGGCTACGGCATCCTCTTCGCCAGCGTCATCTGCCTCGTCCTCGTCCCCGCGCTGTACATGATCATCGAGGATGTCCGGGACCTCGGCGGCAAGGGTCCGACGAATGACGAGAGCATGTCAACGTAGGTCCTGGCCGGGATAAACCCGGCTCTACCGCGGACGCTTCGCACGGCGCACCACTGGACATTTTTCTTTCCTGTGGCATGGTGGTACCGGTAACGTGTTGGGTTGGGCCGCGTTGTGCGGCGAAGGGAAAAACCTATGCTGGATGCGGCGTTGGCCGAATGGCTGAATATCCTGGGGCGCTGGATCCACGTGATCGCGGGGATCATGTGGGTTGGCAATTCGATGTTGTTCAACTGGCTGGACCGTAGCCTGATCCCGCCGGAGGACAAGGGGTCCAACCAGATCGGCAAGACCTGGCTGCTGCACGGCGGAGGCTTCTACTTCGTCGAGAAATACACCTCCGACCAGGTCCCGCCCGTCCTCCACTGGTTCAAGTGGCAGGCCTACACGACCTGGGTCACCGGCTTCATCCTGCTCGTCGCCGTCTACTACGCCGATGGTGGTTCCTTCCTGCTGCCGGCCGGCAGCGGCTGGGCCGATCACCAGGCCCTGTGGCTCGGTCTCGCCTTCGTCTTCGGCGGCTTCGCCCTCTACGACCTCGTCTGGCGGCTGCCGGTGGCCAAGCGGAACAGCACCCTGTTCGGGGCGCTTTCGCTGGGCGTGTTGTTCCTCGCCATCTACGGCATCCACCAGGTCTTCAACGGCCGCTCCGCCTACCTGCACGTCGGGGCGATGCTCGGCACCTGCATGGCCGGCAACGTCTTCCTGCACATCACCCCGTCGCAGAAAAAGCTGATCGGCCAGATCGAGGCCGGCGGCGGTTACAACAAGGAGATGTCGGTCCGGGCGAAAACCCGTTCGATCCACAACAACTACCTGACCTTCCCGATGATTTTCACGATGATCAGCAACCACTTCGCCGGCCTGTTCGGTCACGAATACAACTGGCTGGTCCTGATCGTCATCATGATCGCCGGCGCGCTGGTGCGGCACTTCATGAACATCCGGTTTTATTTCAAGCCGTGGCTGGCCGGCATCGGCGGTACCCTCGCCACCGCCGCGGTGGTGCTCGCGGTGCTGCTGCGTCCGCCGGCCCAGGCCGTCGCCGCGGAGGGCGGCGAGGACCTCGGCATCCCGGTCTCGTTTGCCGAAGCCCGCGTGATCATCAACAACAACTGCCTCGCCTGCCACTCGGCGTGGCCGACCGACAAGGTGTTGTCGCTGGCCACCGGCGGTGTCCACTTTGATTTGCCCGAGGAGATCCGCAAGTACGCCGAACGGATCTACGTGCGTGCGGTCGAGACCCGCACCATGCCCTTTGCCGGCATGAAGGAAATGAGCGAGGAAGACCGGCAGGCCCTCGGCCGCTGGGTCAAGCAGGGCGCGAAGCTTGAATAAAGGCCGCGGGCGCGGCGTCTGATTACAACAAGGCTGCGCCGTACGTGCGGCCGTGAGGAGACAACGATGAAAAAAGTATTCGCGGGCGTTCTGGTGGTGTTGCTGGTGTCGGGCCTGGCCGTGCGGGCCGACAACGAGTGGGGCGTGTTCGGATCCTATTGGGCTCCCTCCGACGGCGACAACGGGTTTGGCGGCGGCGTGAAAATCGGCATTGAGATGGTCGACCGCGTGCAACTCGACCTCCGTTACTCCGTGGTCAACAACCTCGGGGAGGGCGACCAGGACCTCGATGTGCAGCCCCTCGAATTCGGACTCAGCTTCGCCCTGCCCGCCGCCGGTCCGATCGAGCCGTATGTCGGCGTCGGCCTCGGGTACTACTTCATGGACGGCGAACCGGACGTTGACGACGAGTGGGGCTTCAACACCTCGCTCGGGTTCGAGTGGATCCTCTCCCGCTCGGGGGCCAGCTACGGCGAAACCGTGACCAAACTCTTCGTCGAAGGCATGTACCGCAACGTCGAACCCGACGGCATCGACCTCAGCGGCTTCGGCGCCCAAGCCGGTTTGTTGATCGGCTGGTAGCGACCAACGCGGATCTCGGTGTGAGGTATTTGGCGTTCGACCACTACCTGCCTGCGGAAAACGGAAGACGGAACATCAGGCTTCCAGGACCTTTTTGTAACGTCCATCCGGCTGCCGTTCCAGTCCGGCCTTCGCGGCAAAGCGCTCCCAGGAGGTGTCGGGCTCCTTGTGGAATTTCGGACCGCCCTTGAATCCCGGCGTCTGCATCGATTGGATCCAGGCCGAGATCTGTCGGCTGATGGCAAGCGTTTCCTCGCGCAAGAGCTGCGCCTTTTCCGCCGAAAGGTAACCGGCATCTTCGGCGTTGTACAACTGCGAGCGCACCTCGCCCGCGCTGCCCTTGGCATAAAACAGGAACTGGATCAGGTCGGCCGTGGAGCCCCGCTCATGGCCCTCGGCGATGTTGGAAGTAATCGACACCGCCGCGCGCTGGATCTGATCACGTAACCCGGCATCCTCGGCAAACGGCCGCGTCCGCGCCACCGCATAGATCTTCTTCACCAGAACCCGCCCGGCCTGCCACACCGGTAAATCTTCAAATTGTTTCATATCTCTTCCGTCTTCTGCTTTCTTTCCCGCCGAATCAGGGTGTCCCTCGAAACCGTAACGTAGTCCTTGTGTGTACTCATCGACAAGGATCCCGTTTCCGTCTTCCCTCATCCCCCATACCTCCCACCCACCTCCCGCGCCTGACCGAGCGTCGCTAGGGTGTTTAGCAGCTCTTCCACCTTTCGACCTTCGCGCGGGTGAACATCTTGGCGATTTGCGTGGGCGTAGCGTGTTCCCGGCGCGTCGGGCATGCCTCATCGGGTGGAACGCGTCGCCCCTTGGCCGGGCAGGCTCGACGCGTTGGCGACCCGCCCCATGTCGCCGAAAAAGGACCACGGATGCCAACGGCGTCCCACGGATGGGGGGCTGCATCGGGTGCAGCGGCTTGCCCTCCTGGCCGGACAGGCCAAGCTGCTGGGGAAAACCTTCGCTTCGCCGAACGCCGCGTGCATCTACGGCATACTAAAGCGAATACCACGGACGCATGCATAAGCCGCTTTAATCCCACAACAGTCCATCCGCTTCGTTTTTCACCACGATCCCCTTGCATGCGGGGCATGGGGATCCCTCTTGCCAGGTGAAAAGATCAAGGCTGCCACAACGGTCACAGGCGGGTATCGGTGTGGAATCGTTGCCGGAATAATCCTCCGGGTGCCAGCAGGTCACCACATCCTGCAACATGCCGCACGTTCGGCAGTAATAGGTGTCCGTCACGCTACAGAACCCGCCGTCCGGCCCGCCGCTGACCATGGCGGACAAGCCACACCCCGAGCAGGTAAATTGAAATCGATGACCCATGTCGCCACGCTCCCCCGATGCCGCATGGTCGTCAAGCGTGAACGGCTACGTGAAGGCACCATCCGCTCGCCCGACCATAGCACACGGATTGGTGTTTGTTTCGGAGCATCTCATTGCTTCGGCGATACTTGCCGAAGGTGACCGTCGAGGCACTCATTTAATTGTACTCTCGCCCCATAAATCTGACCAATCGACGCCTGCCAAATTGCGCGGGTTTTAGTTTGTCCAATTCAATTGGGAAGCGATTGCGGCCGCGAGGATAGGCGAATAAATTGGACTCAATAAGTATCGTATCCAGGGATTTTCCGTCATCAACCCATTCAATTAGTCCCAGTTTCGGACCACTTATACCAAGTCCGTTGGTGTCTACCATGTCTCTACGCAGTAATGTTTCAAAAAATGTATTAATTGCTGCAATTACTTGGAACAATGCAGCAAGTGTTGTGACAGCATTTTTTAGCGTTGCCCGGTGATACTCTGCGATTCTATTATGTTTTAATTCATTGTAGTCTGTCCACCAGCCCAAGCTGTGAGCGTTTCCACTTGCCCATGATGCAAAGGGTTCGATAAATTGCGGTGGATATTGATAGAGAAAAACTCGTCCCGCTGACAATTTAAGGCGTGGTTCAAAGTATTCGCGGTAATGTTTGATCGTAAGCGCCGATCTCTTCGACGAATGTAATGCAAGTTCTTCTCTGAAAATTGTATCAATGATGCTTCCCGCATCAACAATTAGATTTGCAAGTATGGGAAATACGCTGTTCCGGTTCTGATTATTGTAATTGACTGTTTTTAAAAAAATGACCAAACGATGCTCCAGATCTCCAAACCAATCAAGAACTAGCTCGGCATCATCATTTTTCATCTTCAAGAATTTCCGGAATGACAATTTCTGCATCAAAGCAAT
Source organism: uncultured Verrucomicrobiota bacterium (assembly GCA_937894535.1). Taxonomy (GTDB): domain Bacteria; phylum Verrucomicrobiota; class Kiritimatiellia; order CAIVKH01; family CAIVKH01; genus CALMUP01. Next base: position 675 of record CALBHI010000461.1, on the reverse strand, counting down.
ATTGCCGGCCTTTATGAGTAAGTTCAAACTTCTCACCGAAAGAATGTCGATCACGGGAGGAGCGAATTAGTCCGAAATTCATCAATTTTGCACAGTTTAGTAGTGTTTTCTGAACATGTAATCCTGTCTCCCGTGCCAGATCATCCGCGGCCAATGCACGCGCGAATTTGTCGTGAACGAGAGTGACTAATATCTCGGTTTCATCAAAAGTCAAAGCGAAAGCGCCATGATCGGTGGCTGATGGTTCCATTGCTTCGTTTTCAACTTTGCTTAATACAAGCGGCATCGCCTTTGAAATGGCATCTGAGAGCGAGATGCGAAAAAATTCACGATGCTGAGATTTGCGATATTTTTCGAATAATTTATGCAACTCTTGTTCGCAGGCCTTTACATTGCTGACGTAATATGATGCGCCAATTATAAATGGTTCTGGTACGCCTGTACCCTCAAGTTCTGATAGTCGTTGTTGAAGCGAAGTCGTTGTGTAGCCAATCTTCAACAAGCCCGGCATTGATGGGTTTAGCAAAAAATAAATATGTCCTGTCTGCATAAAAAAATTATACCTAATAAATCTATAGATAGGTTTTATAATAATATTGGCATTTATTGTGGCTCTTTCGGCGGAATATGATAACAAGAAGTGGCCTTGGTAAATGTAGTATTTATCTGTATTCG
>CALBHI010000460.1 GCA_937894535.1 uncultured Verrucomicrobiota bacterium | reverse complement strand
GGTGGGTGTCCAGGGAATGGACAACGGCGAGCGAGGGGGCGGGGGCTTAACCGGACGGCAGGGCGCGGCGGTTTTCGGGCGATTCGTCGGCGAAGTAGAAATGGTGCACGGTCGCTTCGTCGCTCCGCCAGCTCAGGTGGGCGGCGCGCCCTTCGACCTCGGCGGGAAAATCCACGATGCCGGACTTGAAATCCCAGTCGCGGTAACTGCACCCGAGGTCTTCCAATTCCTTGATGAACTGTTTCAGCGAGGCGATGTGCACTTCGAGGCGGGCGGCGTGGTCGCCGGTCATCGTCTCGCGCGCCATGGTCTTCATCACGTTGCCGGCCTGGATGATGTCGGCCACGATGCGGCGCACCAGGGGCAGCATGCGGGTCGCCTCGTCGGCGGTAAACAATTTGGCGGTGCTGATCGACATGGCAGAAACCTAACCGTTCGCGAACAAAATGGCAACGGATGCTTTGACGATCGGATTTTGCCGGTTTCTTGACGTTGGTGGAGGGGGTCCGTACACTGGGACCCTTTACCGCATGGATGGATCATTATGGAACTTGGAGCACACGAAGACGAATTCCGCAAGCAGCGCCTGGCCAACCTGGAGGCGTTGAAAGCCCGTGGGATTGAACCGTTTGGAAAAGCGTTCGCCCGCGATGGCCGGATCGCCGAGATCCGGGCGGGTTTCGCCGAGGGCAAGGCGGTCCGCATGGCCGGGCGGTTGATGACCATCCGCGAGATGGGAAAAAGCATCTTCGCCGACCTGAACGACGGATCGGACCGGTTCCAGATCTACGTGAAGAAGAACGACCTGGGCGAGGAGGTGTTCGCCGCGTTCAAGTTGCTGGACATCGGCGATGTGATCGGGATCGAGGGGACCTTGTTCACCACCAAGATGGGTGAGCCGACGGTGCAGGTCACGTCGTGGACGTTGCTGGCGAAGTCGCTGTTGCCGCTGCCGGAAAAGTGGCACGGGCTGCAGGATGTGGACACGCGGTTCCGCAAGCGGTACCTCGACCTGATCAGCAATGCGGAGGTGCGCAAGGTGTTCGATCAGCGGGTGGCGATCGTGCGCGAGATCCGGGCGTGCCTGCATGAGCGCGGATTCCAGGAGGTGGAAACGCCGATGATGCAGCCGATGGCGGGTGGCGCGGCGGCCAATCCGTTCAAGACCTTCTACGAGGCGCTCGACTGCAGCATGTTTCTGCGCATCGCGCCGGAGTTGTACCTCAAGCGGCTGTTGGTGGGCGGGTTCGACAAGGTGTTTGAATTGAACCGCAACTTCCGCAACGAAGGCTTGAGCCGCTACCACAATCCCGAGTTCACCATGCTCGAGGTGTACCAGGCGTTTGGCGATGTCCGGACGATGATGGAGATCGTGCAGGAGATGATCATCCGTTCGGCCGAGAAGGTCATGGGCACGTTGAAAGTCGGCACGGCGGAGATGCCGATCGACCTGACGTTGCCCTGGCGTGAAGTCACCTACCACGATCTGGTGCGCCAGGCGATCGGGGCCGACTGGTTCGAGCTTTCGCTCGAGCAGGCCAAGGCGCGGGCGCACGAACACCATCTGCACATCGATCCGGCCTGGGGGCTGGTCGAACTGACCCAGGAAGTGTTCGAGAAGATGGTCGAAAAAACGTTGGTCAACCCGACGTTTGTCACGCGGTTGCCGGCGGCGCTGGTGCCGTTGGCCAAGCCGTGCGCGGACGATCCGGCGCTGGTCGATGTCTTCGAGCTGGTGATCGGCGGCCGGGAGATTGCGCCGGGCTACAGCGAGCTGAACGATCCGTTGATCCAGCGGGCGCGGTTCATGGAGCAGGCGGGTGGCGACCTTACGAAGATCGACGAGGATTTTCTCACCGCGCTCGAGCACGGCATGCCGCCGGCGGGTGGCATGGGCGTGGGCATCGACCGGTTGGTCATGATGATCACCGGGGCGGAGTCGATCCGTGACGTCATCCTGTTTCCCCAACTCAAGCTGCGAAGCTGATCCCGGTGCGCCTGCCGTTTTCCATTTATCTCGCGCTGAACTACATGCGCCCCAAGCGCACGTTCATCTCCGTGGTCACGGTCATTTCGGTGATCGGGGTCATGCTCGGCGTGGCCGTGCTGGTCATTGTGCTGTCGGTGATGAGCGGGTTCGACGACATGTGGCGCGAGAAGATCCTGAGTTTCAATGCGCACATCACGGTGCAGGATTTCGAGTACATCGAGGATCCCGAGCCGCTGCTGGAGTCGATCAGCCGGGTGCCGGGGGTGACGGGCGCCGCCCCGTATGTGCAGGGGTTGGTGTTCATCGCGCGCAACGACCGGATCTACACGCCGTTGATGCGCGGCTTTGATCCGCTGCATGAGGGCAAGGTCAGCCGCGTGCCCGAGCACATGGTGCGCGGCGAATACGATGTCGCGGACGGCGGGGCGCTGATGGGGATCGACCTGGCCCGGCAGATGGGGGTCCAGGTCGGCGATCAATTGCTGGTCTATTCGCCGCAGAGTTTCAACACCGCCGACGAGGTGTACTTGCCGGAGGAGTTGACCTTGACCGGCATCTACGATGTGGGCATGTGGGAGTTTGATTCGGGGTTCATGTTGACCTCGCTGGACACGGCGCGTTCGCTGTACCGGATGGAGGGCGGGGTGCATGCCATCCAGGTCATGACGGAAAACGCGCTGCGGGCGGGGGAGTATGCCGAGGCGATCCGGGCCGAACTGGGGCCGGGTTATTTCATCACCACGTGGATGCAACAGAACCGGCAACTCTTCGCCGCATTGCGGGTGGAGAAAAACATGATGTTCATCCTGTTGATCATCATCACCGTGGTGGCGGCCTTCGGGATCTGCAACACGTTGATCACGGTCACGGTGCAGAAGACGCGGGAAATCGGGTTGCTCAAGTCGCTCGGTTTTTCGTCCGGCCAGGTGATGGGGGTCTTCATCTGGCAGGGGTTCATCCAGGGGATCATCGGCAACGTCAGCGGCATCCTGCTGGGACTTACCTTTTTGCGGTACCGCAACGACCTGTTGCGTTTTCTTTCCGATCAGTTCGATCTCGAGTTGTTGCCGAAGGATCTGTACCACCTGAGCGAGATTCCGGCGACAGTCTCGGGGCATGACATTCTGATGGTCGCGTTGTCGGTGCAGGTGATCTGCACGTTGGCCGGGGTGTTGCCGGCCTTCCGGGCGGCGCGGCTCGATCCGGTGAGGGCGCTTCGTTATGAATAGCCCGGTCGACATGCAGGGTCTGGTGGCCCGTCAGGTCACCAAGGTCTACCAGCTGGAGAAGGCGCGCATCGAGGTGTTGCGCGGGGTCGATGCGGAGGTGCGGCCGGGCGAAACGGTGTCGATCATGGGCGCGAGTGGTGCCGGCAAAAGCACCTTGTTGCACACGCTGGGCAGCCTGGATCATCCGACCTCGGGAACGGTCACGCTCGACGGGGAGGATCTGTACAAGGCGGCCGCATCGCGCCGGAACGAACTGCGTGCGACGGTGTTCGGATTTGTGTTCCAGGCCTTCCACCTGTTGCCGGAACTGGATGTGCTGGACAACGTGATTTTGCCGGCGCTCAGCCGCCGCGGGGCGTTGCGGCGCCGGGAGACGATCCGGGAGCGGGGGCGGGAGTTGCTCACCTCGGTCGGCCTCGGTCACCGCATGAACCACCGTCCGCTCGAACTGTCGGGCGGGGAACAGCAACGCGCCTCGATCGCCCGGGCCTTGATGAACCGGCCGCGGTATGTGCTGGCGGATGAGCCGACGGGCAACCTTGATTCGGTCACCGGCCAGCACGTGCTCGATACCCTGTTCGGCCTGATCGAGCGGGAGGGCATGGGTCTGGTCATCGTCACGCACAACGAGGCGGTGGCGGCGCGGTGCCGGAGGCAGTTGGTTTTACGTGATGGAAAAATGGCGTAAGGTCGTGTACTGGTGTAGGTTTGAGTTCAAGAAGAGGAAGCAATGAAGATCTATTTGAATGGTAAGATTGTGCCGGAGCAGGAAGCCGTGGTGTCGGTGTTTGACCATGGTCTGCTTTACGGTGACGGAGTGTTCGAGGGGATCCGGGCCTATCACGGCAAGGTGTTCCGCCTGGTCGAGCATGTGGACCGCCTGTACCGGTCCGCGGCGGCGATCGCCCTGACCATCCCGATGACGCGCGAGGACATGTGCGCCGCGGTGGTGGCGACCTGCAAGGCCAACGGCATCACCGACGGCTACGTCCGGTTGATCGTCACCCGCGGCGTGGGCAGCCTCGGCCTGAACCCTTACCTGTGCAAGGAGCCGCAGGTCATCATCATCGCCGGGGCGATCCAGTTGTATCCGAAAGAGCTGTACGAGACCGGGATGAACGTGGTCACGGTGGGCACGGTGCGCAACCATGTCGAGGCGATCAATCCGCGCATCAAGAGCCTGAACTACCTGAACAATGTGTTGGCCAAGATCGAGGCGATCAATGCCGGTGTGCTCGAGTGCATCATGCTGAATCCGCAGGGGTTTGTGGCCG
>CALBHI010000459.1 GCA_937894535.1 uncultured Verrucomicrobiota bacterium | reverse complement strand
TGCCGTCGCCCTGCGATCCCCGACGAATCGATGCTGGCCGGCATGCATTCGCCCATGGCCGAATCCATGCGAGGTCGGTCTCTCTTCCTCCCGGTCGGGTGTCCGGCTTGCACGGCAGGTTACCGCGGCCGCGTGGGCCTCTACGAGGCGGTAACCATACAAGGGGATCCGGGCGCAACCGCGTTTGACCTGACGGATCTGCGGCGCAATGCCGAAGCCGAAGGCACGACCATGTGGCAGGACGCACGCGGCAAGCTGCTCGATGGCGTGACCAGCCTGGACGAGGTCCGCCGCGTGATGGAAACCTCGCTATCCGCGCGTTCGTCATGAAGACGTTTATGTACCGCGGATATGACCGCGACGGGGCGCGGGTTCGTGGCGTCGTCGAGGCCCTCGACTTGAAGGACGCACGCGAGAAATTGGCGGCCCGGACGATCCTTCCCGAGGAACTTTCCGCTGCTACCGGTAGCGGACCCGCTGCCTGGTCCTGGCTCGGTTCGCGGCATTCCATGCGGCGGGATGAACCTCGCGGCGAATGCTACCGGGCCCTGTCCACGATGATTGCTGCGGGGTTACCGCTGGTCGATGCCCTGAACATCCTGCTCGAGCAAACCCCATCCACCCACACCGAGGCCGCCCGCCAACTGGCCGGCTTACGTGATGCGGTGCGTGACGGAGCCAGGCTGGTGGATGCCGCCGAACGGGCCGGCATTCCGTTGACCGCCTTCGAGTCTGCCGTGCTCGAATCCGGCGAGCGAACCGGCAACCTGTCCGGTTCCTTTTCCGATCTCGCCGATTACCTGGCCGAGATCGGCCGGATCCGCCAGACCATCCGCACCGCCTGCCTCTATCCGGCCATCATCGTAGCCGTGGCCCTGCTCGTAGGCGTGGGCGTGATGGGCTTCCTGGTTCCCCGCATGGCGGCGGTGTTTGCGGAATCAGGCATGCCGTTGCCCTGGTTGACCCGTGTGGTGGTGGCCGCTGGATCATGGATGTTGCCGGTGGTGGTGCCGCTGCTTCTGGGGTTGGTCCTGCTTGCTCTGGCGGGAATCCGGCGGGTTCGGTCCCAACCGGCATGGCGCCGGGGACTGGAGCGGCGGATCAGCCGTTGGTGGATCGCCGGCCATGGTTTCCGGGTGCTGACCTCGTTGCGCTTCGCCCGCACGGCATCGCTGTTGTTGCGGGGTGGATTGCCGATGGTGGACACCATCCAACTGGCGGGCCGTGCGACCGGAAGTGCGTGGCTTGCGGCCGAGGCGGCCGATGCGGCCCAGGCGATTCGGCAAGGGGCCCCGGTCAGCCGGACCCTCGCCCGGATTCCCGTGCTTGGTGCGGAGCTGGGCGCATGGCTGCGGGCCGGTGAAGCCTCGGGCGACCTTGCCGGAATGTTTGCCTATGCCGGGGAACGCCAGCGGCAGAAATGGACCTTGTTCATGGATCGGTCGGTCGCGCTGATCGAACCGGTCCTGATTGTCGTCGTCGCGGTATTCGTCCTGATCGTCGCCCTGGCCATCCTGTTGCCGATCCTCTCGCTGAACCTGCAACTGGGTTAGCCTCGCGGCGTGCTCCGTTTTCGCGTGTGCCCGACGCCGATCATTCCGCCCAGGCAAACGATCGCAGGTAGGGATTGCTGCGTTTTTCCTCGCCGATGGTGGTGGCCGGTCCGTGGCCGCAATACACAACGGTCGAGTCGGGCAGGGTCATCAGTTTTTTCAGCGAGGCGACCAGATCAGCGGGATTGGCGCCCGGCAGATCCGCCCGGCCGACGGATCCACGGAACAAGGTGTCGCCGGCGATGAGCGTCCCGTCATTCTCCAGATAAAAGGCAACCCCTCCGGGAGAATGGCCGGGTGTCTCGATGACCCGGTAGGTCAGGCCGGCATCGGTCCATACCTGGCCTTCGGCCAGTTCGCGGTCAATGGCCGGGGGTGGGCGGGGCGCGTCATAATACGGTGGCATCGCCGCTGCCGGGGAAAACGCCCACCTGGCGTCACGCGGATGCATGGCTACCGGAGCGGGTTGGCGGGCCACGAGATCGGCCAAGGCATGCACATGATCCACATGGCCATGGGTCAGCAGGTAGGCCGCCACCCGCAGGCCGGCGTCGTCGAGGTAGGCTGCGATGTCCGGAGCGTCATCCCCTGGATCAACCAGCAGGACGTCGGTGCTGCCGGTGCGCCGGACAAGGTGGCAGTTCGACTCGAACAAGCTCACCACCAGCGTATCGACCTGCAGGGCAGGGGGCGTAGGCACAGGTTAGAAAAGGGTATAGATGAAGGGCGCCACGCTGCTGCCGCCCACGATGAAGGCCATCAGGACGAACAACACGAGGACGATCGGAATAATCCACCACGCCTTGTTTTGCCAGGCAAATTCAAGAAATTCGCCAAACAGGCGACCGAGATAACGCAATGTCCGCATACTGTGCCCTCTATGGATTGATCGTTTCCGGAGATCACTATATGGTATTGATTTTCTGGATCAAGTGATTAGCGAAGGCAGGGAAGCCCCGATGGACGTATGGTATCAACAGATTGGACTGGCCGGGAACGAGTGGTGGCGCATCATTGCCTTGTTTGGCGTGGTGGTGACCGCGGTGGTTGCGGCGAAATTCGGGAAGATGTTCCTGCTTCGGTCCGCCGATGTATTTGAACGGTTGAGCCGCCCGCTGGCCGCGACGGCCATCCGCTCGCTCTCCAAATCCATCGTCTTGGTCGCCATCGCCATTGCCTTCCCGCTGGGGGCCGCCTTCCTGTCGCTGGGCGATCTGGCCAGTTCGCTGGTCGTCACGCTGAAGGCCATCCTCATCAGCCTGGCGATCGGAGTAACCCTGTATCATTTGATTGATGTCGTGACCGCGTGGCTGGCTGGCCACGCCGAACCCGGCAACAACACGATGCAGGGGATGCTGACTCCGATCATCCGGACCAGCCTGCAGGTGACGGTTATCGCGCTGACCGTGCTCCAGGTCGTGCAGTCGCTGACCGACAAACCCCTGACATCGATCTTGGCCGGACTGGGCGTAGGCGGTCTTGCCGTTGCATTGGCCGCGCAGGACACGATCAAACACTTCTTCGGGTCCCTGGTGCTGTTTGCCGACAAGCCCTTCCAGGTTGGTGAACGGATTACCGTGGATAACACCGATGGCACGGTTGAACTGGTGGGCTTTCGCTCCACCCGCATCCGCACGCTCGAAGGGGCGCTGGTGTCGATTCCGAATGGTGACCTCGCCAACAAGACCATCATCAATGTCGGGCGCCGGCCCCATATTCGCCACCGGGCGATCATCAACATCACCTACGGGACGCCGCCGGAGAAGGTGGAGCAGGCCTTGACCATCCTGCGAGATCTCCTGCGCGACCACGAGGGATCGCACCCCAATTTTCCCCCGCGCGTCGTCTTTGATGAATTTGCCGCCAGTTCCCTGAACCTGCTGGTGATGTTCTGGTACCATCCCGCCGACTTCTGGATGTACAAGCAATTCGCCGAGTCCTTCAACCTGCGGGTGCTGCGCGCCTTCAACGAGGCGGGCATCT
>CALBHI010000458.1 GCA_937894535.1 uncultured Verrucomicrobiota bacterium | reverse complement strand
ATCCGCGGCGCCGCGATCATGCATTCCTTCCTTCTCCACACCGCACGTGAACGCACCTGAGCCGATGCTGATCCATCGTCCGCGCTACGCCGGGTCCTTTGCGGTCGCGGTGGCGATGGCCATGATCCTGGGCGCGGCCAACCTGCTGCTGGGTGATCTGAACCAGGACGAGGGGTGGTACCTGTATGCGGCCGGGGAAGTGGCGGAAGGCCGTTTTCCCTACCGCGATTTCGCTTTCACCCAGGGGCCGATGCTGCCCTTGGTCTACAGCCTGATCACGCCGTTGGTGGATGCGCAGGGGCTGGCGGCCGGTCGTGCCGTCACCTGGCTGCTTGGCTTCGCGGCGGCATGGCTGGCGGCCGCATCCGCACGCCGGTTGGGGGGTAAGGCGGCACAGGTGCTGGCCTTCGCGCTGATCGGGGTCAATGTGTACCACAGTTATTTCACCACGGTGGTGAAAACCTATGCGCTCTGTGCCCTGTTGCTGGTGATCGCGGTCTACGCGCTGGTCCGGTGGCTGGAACGGCGCGGTGTGCCGTGGCTGGTCCTTGCCGGTGCGGCGCTGGCCCTCGCCGCGGGCACGCGGATTTCCTCGGGCGCGCTGTTGCCGGTGGTCGGGTTGTGGCTCCTGTTCAACCGGAAGCGGTGGGGGACATGGAGCTGGTTCTGGTTCGGCCTGGGCGGGGGCGTGACCCTGCTGGCGGTATTTCTTCCGTTTTTCATCGTGGCGCGGGAGGGTTTCCTGTTCGGCTTGCTTGAGTTCCATACCTTGCGCGAGGCCGGTTCATTCGTGTCGTCGCTGGTGTTCAAGGGTGGTTTTGTGTCGCGCCTCGTGCAGGCCTACGGGGTGGCGGCGATCCTGGTCCTGCTGCTCGCTGCGGCCAAGCTCTGGCGACCGTTCCGCGGGATCGATTCCGGTTATCACCAGACCGAAACCTTTGCCCTGGTGCGGCTGTTGTGGATCGGGGTCGGCGTGGTCACGCTGGTGCACCTCGCCGCGCCGTTTCCGTACGACGACTACCAGGTACCGTTGTTTCCGGTGCTCGCGGTCGCGTTGTCCGTTTCCTGGGCCTATGCCGCCCGCGCCTGGTCGGCGCTCGGATTCCGCTGGCGGGCGAACGAGGAGCCGGCCGATCCGCCGTGCACCCGGTGGCTGGTCTGGGGCGTGGTGCTGGCCGCCGCCGCCGCGGCCTTTTCATCCCCGATCAACCAGGACTGGATGATCTCCGGACGCGACCGGATCTGGTGGAACATCAAACCCGTGCCCTCGCTGCTGCAATTGCGCGACGAGGCGCGGCGGTTGCGCGCGGCCGACGACAGCGGCATCCTGCTCACCCAGGACACCTACCTTGCCGTCGAAGCGGGCCTCAAGGTTCCGCGCGGATGGGAGATGGGCCCGTTCAGTTATTATCCCGCATGGTCCGATGAAAAGGCCGCGGCGTTGCACCTGGTCAACCGGACCCGGTTGGAGCGCGAACTCGCCACGTCGCCTGCCCGTTTCGCCGCCTTCAGCGGCTATGGTCTCGGTATCGCTTCACCGGCGGTGCAGCCGGTTTCGGAGGAGGAGCGGGCCGGCTGGCTGGCCCGCGTGGCCGAGCGGTATGCGTTGGAACGTACCGTGCCGCGTTTCGGGCAGGCGGCGACGACGCTGGAAATCTACCGTCGCACCGACGCAGGAGCGGTCACGCCATGAACCTGTCCATCGTCGTTCCCGCCTACAACGAGTCGAAACGCATCGGACGTATGCTCGATGCCTACCTCGCCTACTTCGCGCCGAAGTACGGCGATCGGTTTGAAATCATTGTCGTGGTCAACGGATCGCGCGACGACACGGCGGACATCGCGCGGGGGTATGCCACGCGCCATGCGCAGGTCAGCGTGGTGGAGGAGAAGGCGGCGATCGGGAAGGGTGGGGCCGTGATCCTCGGTTTCAAGCATGCCGTCGGCGCGCTGGTCGGATTCGCCGATGCCGACGGCTCGACCCCGCCGGAGGCGTTTGACGATCTCGCCGTGAACATCGGTCCGGCCGGAGCGATCATCGCCTCGCGTTGGTTTGCCGAATCGGTGGTCGAACCCCGCCAGCCGTTCAAGCGCCGCTTCGTGTCGCGCGTCTTCAATTTTCTCGTACGGTCGCTGTTCGGGATGGATATCCATGACACCCAGTGCGGGGCCAAGGTCCTGCGCCGCGATGCGCTGGTGGCGATCCTGCCGCACCTCGGCATCACCCGCTGGGCCTTCGATGTCGACCTGCTGTTCCAGGTCCACCGCGCCGGGTACGGCATCACCGAATGGCCGACAGTCTGGCACGACGAGGGCGGCTCGCAATTGCGCATCGTCAAGGCCTCGGTGGAGATGTTGATCGCCATCGTGCGGTTGCGGCTCATCTACTCCCCGTTCCGCTGGATCGTCACCCTGTATGACCGGACCCTTGGCCGGTTGGTGCAACGCCCATGAGCGATACGTTGGACAACAACGAGGCCCGTCAGGGGTTGCTGCGCCACAGCATCTTCCTGTTCGCGGCGACCCAGGTTGCCAATGTCGCCAACCTGTTGTTCCAGTTCGTCACCGGCCGCCAGTTGCCGGTCGAGGAATACGGGGTGCTGGGGGCGATGATGAGCATCTTTCTGATCGCCTCGACCCCCCTTGATGCCTTGCGCACGGCGATGGCCCATTTCGCCACCCGGGCGGTCCGCACCGGAAACCTCGGTGCCATCCGCTGGATCGTCATTGCCTGGAGCCGGAACATGGTCTGGCTGGCGTTTGGTCTGATGACCATGGCGGTGTTGTTCCGGCATCAGGCGGCGGCCTTCTTCCAGCTCGACCATGGATTGCCGTTCGTGGTGGCGTGTGGCCTGGTCAGCCTGTCCTTGTTTTTGCCCTTGTTGAACGGGGTTTTCCAGGGGTTGCAGCAGTTCTATTGGATGTCGGCCTCGATGCATGCCTGGACGGTGATCAAGCTCGGTCTGGTCATCGTGCTCACCGCATGGTCGCCCACCGCCATCGCCGCCTTGTCGGCCCATGCCCTGGCCACGCTCTTTGGAATCGGCATCAGCATCTGGGGAATTTCCCGGCTCACCCGGGGCAACCTGGCCGACCGGCCCGCCACCGGCATCGGCGGATTCTTTTTCCGCTCCCTGCTGATGCTGGGCAGCTACGCGGTGATGATGAACGCCGACCTGATTTTCGTGAAGCACCTGTTTACGCCGGACGAGGCGGGTGAATTCGCGCGCGCGGCCACCATCGGCCGTTCGGTCATCTTCCTTCCGATGCCGATCGCCCTGGTCATGTTCCCGAAGGTCATCACCAGCGGTCCGTCCACGCGGTACAGCCGGGTCACCTTGCTCAAGGCCATCGGCCTGGTGGGGTTGCTGATCACCGGTGCGGTCGGGGCGATCCTGTTGATGCCCTGGTTGCCGCTGCGCCTGATGTACGGCATCGATGAGCCCACGGCCGAGATGACCCGGTTGCTCTGCCTGTTCGTCGCCTCCATCGCTCCGCTGGCCCTGACCTTCCTGCTGATGAACTACGAAATGGCGCAGCGCCGTTTTGGCATGACCTGGTTGCTGGTGGTGTGTGCCGCGTTGTACATCGGGGGTGTCGTGGTCTGGCATGACACGATGGAACATGTGGTCATGGTGCTGGCCGGGGTGAGTGTATTGTCGGCGGTCGGCTTCACCGCGGCGATCCTGTTCCGGGCCGGGCGGCGCCACGGCCACGCTCCGGCTGGCGACGTTACGGTGTAAGTTCGATGTCGC
>CALBHI010000457.1 GCA_937894535.1 uncultured Verrucomicrobiota bacterium | reverse complement strand
CGTCAGATTTTGACCTGGCCTTGGAGATGGTATTGACTTCCGCCCGCAATTCTTCGATCTCCGCCAGCAGATCCTGTACCGATTTGCCAACCCCTCGCCGTGGAGCGCCGGCATTCGGATCGGATACGGAAAAGCGAGCGTCAGACGCAGCAACGACACTATCCGTAGCCGCGCCTCGCTCCAACATCCGGTCGATAAAACCTTCGATTTCAGGATCAGTGATCTCGCCGAAACACCCGTCCAAGACGGAGCCTTCCACCAGACGGGCAAGGAATTGCCGGACGGCACGAACAACCCGGCCCCAGAGCGTAGGAAGCCGTTTGCGGTTCTCGGCGATATGGGCCATGACTTCCGTAGCGAAGGCCACGCGACCGGCATCCGTGTCCGCCTGTGATGCCAATTCCGGATAGTTCTTTGACACCCGTTCCCGAGCCGACTTGTAGATGCCGTTCTTTTCCAACCGGCCATCCATGATTGACTTCAAGAACGCATCGACGCCGGCACGATCCATCGCGGTCAACATGCCTCGCTCCATGACCTCATGCACCACGGCAGATACGGCATCGGACGGGGACCGCAAGGCATCGGCAAACACATAGACCCTGCCATCCGGCATAGTTGCCGCCCTGATCGTACCGGATATCCCCTGCTTGCGCCGGGAACGATCGATCAATGACCGATCATCCGCCGGCAGTGATTCGATGGATTGAACAATTTCCACCGCTCCAGGGCGAATCTTCGCCAGAACAGAAGCCGCCGCAGCGCGCGCATCCTCCACGGAAATGGACGATGAGAAGGCGGGACCGACGCTCATCCGGCCAGCATTGACATTGTTCCACCACTGAAATAGATTGCTCTTGGAGAGGGTGTCATTGGAAACCCCCCGGTTTGTTACCGGGTCAGGTCCAGCCGTGACACCCTTTTCCAGTTGTTGAAGCCAGAGGATATTATGATCGTGGTGCAACGACACATATTCATTCCCGTCTTTTTCCTCAAACACCGATACAGCAGCAACGATCGCTTGACCATCCAACAACACTTTCGACCCGTAAGTATGCCATGCGACAATGTTGTACCGGCCAGACTTGTCTTCCCGACTCCACAACCGGACGGCATTCTTTAGCAATTCCGGAAGCGCCGGTATCAACTTCATGATGCGAGCGTCGGCACTGTGAGATTTTGCTTTATCGAAACCGGTCAGATTAAATCCAATTTTCCGCCGATCGCCGGCATTCACGACAAATGTACCTAGCAGTTTTTTGTATTCGTTTTCTCCAACGGACCGAATTTCGTTGATATCCGTAATACCAGCAAATGCTGAAGTATCGGCAACGACCGGAAACATACTTCGAATAGCCTGCTTCTTTAACTCTCGACCAGCCTGAGTATCTTCAACCGAGAATAACGCCATGCGACCATCGCCGACATCGCGGGTTTCAATCGTTCCGAACAGATTTTCAAACGCCGCAGATACCGGAGCCAACTCATCTTTCAGAAGGTAGGGATAACGATCAGGGTCACGACCGTATTCCTCGATGGTTGCCACATTCGCCAGGTAGTCGTTGTGATACCCCTGTTCCTGCATCTTGGCGATGATGTAATTCTCGAAGGACCTGGCTGCGCGTTCGATGATCCTGCTCCAGTATCCATCCTTGCCCTTGTCGATACGAGCCGAGCGGTTTCGCATGGGTGATGCGTTCAGAGACTTGACCAGGTCGGCAAACGCGGATTCGACTTCGGGTCGAACACCTTCGACCTTGGTCCATTGATCCGCATCTCGAACCAGACCTTTTGCCTTCAAGGCCTCATACCGTTCGACGCTCAGCGTCCATCGTCCATCGGCGCTGGCAAACATCGTTTCAGGCTGATACGTGATGAACATTCCATCACGATCGGATCCAACCTGGCCGCGCTTACGCTGAAAATAATTATCCAGCGCGTGAAACCACTCATGGGCCAACGATCCGGCACCCCGGGTTTTCGTCAGGTTGATGACCAACAGACCAGGCTCAAAGTGCGCCGCGCCCCATCCGCTACCACGCGAACCAAGACCTAGCCCAAGGGTTCCCTCCAACGATATGGCCCGGGTCGGAATCGCCAGCAGATCGGCAAGATCGGAAAGCGCATCATAGGCCGCATTCAACATGCCCTGACGCTCTTTCAAGTTTTTCCCTTGGCTCACCCAATTGCCGAATTCTACACCCCGAAAACCAAACGCATCCATGAACATCTGGGGCGTCGCATCGATCCCCTTGCGGTGATCCTTGCCAACCCGGGGCCGGTTGCTTTGCCTTCTGACATCCGTTTGCTTGACGTTGTCCCGCTCCTTCACATCCTCCCATGCCTGTACCAATGCATCATAGTTTGCGGTCATGAACGCACGGGCCATCTTCAGGGCATCATCACCATCAAACGTCTTGAGCTTCCGGTATTCGGCATCACCCTTCTTCATGATGAAGGTTTCGCCAGTCGCCATATTCCGCCTGATTTCAAACTGCAGTTGCTGCGCAGGGCCAGACTTGTTTGCCAACGCATCCCGGATCGATACAATCAACCCTGCCATGTCCTTGGCCTGAATCCGCCGGCCATCTACCAACGCAGAGGCATGCGGTTTTGCTACCCGCTCTCCGTTCACATACGTGTGTGCATCTGGCCAATGCGTCACGTCAGTCACCCGCCCCCACTCCGTGCGATCGATCTGATCGTACACATCGACCATCAACGCCAGTTCGCGCAGCTTTGGACCCTCGGAGCGCATCCGATCAAGAACGAATTCACGGCCGCGCTCTTCCGCGGTGCGCATCAGGGAACGCACCAACTTGACGGATTCAACCCACCGCTTGACCTTATAGGTCATCTGTGGCTTGGTCGGCACTGAATTTCGAATCACTGTAGCCAAAGCCGCCAGCTTGGCATCATCGATGGCATCCACTTCACTCTTTGGCCAAATCTTCGAGAACGATGCGGTAGCGATCTCGTCATCGGAGATCTCCCGAGAAATGGAAGCCTGCCTGTCTTTTCTGGCACCACCCAACTTTTGCCCAAAATCCTGCAATCCATCAGGTGTCAAGGATTCCTTGACACGTGCGGCATCGGCCGAGCCATCGGCCACCGCCCGAATACCATCCTTGGCGATATCCGCCACGGCCACCGCCGACTGTTCTGCGGCCACCGCGCCGGCCAGTTCGCGTTCGATGGAAGCGCGTTCCGTCTCGAGATCGTTGATCTTTGCCACGACATTCGCCCGGCGAGCTACCAGATCGTTCCGGGCCCTTTCCGCCGGCAGCATGGGATTGACCGCGATCCGCTCGCGTCGGTCATACGCCGCCTGCAGGTCTCCAATCACCGTGGCCAGGCGCTCACGTAGTTGTGTAACGCGATCTGTGCTGGTATCAGCGGCCACCTGTGCAGCCACGACCGCTTCAGTCAACTCGGCATCGACCGGCTCACTCGCTGGAGGTCCAGCCACGGCCGCCACGGGGCGACCTTCTGAGTCAGTTGGAATTCCCGCATTTCCCGCCACCATGCGGTTTCCGTCAGGGGAAGAGGTGCCAGCGCGTTGGCCAGGACTTCCATCGGTTCGCTGGGGTCTGCCCATTCCCGTGGGTTTAGGCTTACGCTCAGATGCCGGCATACCACCACCTGCAGCCGGCTGATTTCCTGATACAGACCGTCCAGCCTTGATAGGCACTCCGAATCCGTCGACCCGCCGCGGGCGTGAATCTGAACCACCTGTTCCCCGTTCAGGATTTCCCGGTGCAGCCGCATCAGGTCCCCGGCCGTCACCAGGTTGCGCACGGCCGCTATTGCTCGATTCGCCGGATGCATTTACCGGGTCTCCGGCCAACCGGACATTGGTATCAGTCTCAATAGCTTCTCGTGCACGATTGCGAGCCCTCCGTAATAGGTCTTCCGGGGTAGATACCGGAAGGTCAGAAAACATATCCGCAGTGGTGGTGTCCACCTTTCTCGCCTGGTCCACGTAGTCCGTCAGAAAATCGAACACCCCGGACATGGTTCCGCGTTCGGCCATGCCCTGAAGAACGATCAAACTTTCAGGGTTCATTGGTTCGGCAAAAAGGTCCTGTTGCGCCAACCACCCGGTGACGGAACGCGTTTTCCCGTCGACAAACTCCTGTTTAAACTGAATCAACGATTCAACGGCTTC
>CALBHI010000456.1 GCA_937894535.1 uncultured Verrucomicrobiota bacterium | reverse complement strand
GAACGCGAAATGCTCCAGACCGCGATGGACGAGGCCGCCTCCGCCGTCACCGGCACCGCGCGCATCAAGCTCTTCAAGGGCACCGCCTCCATCGTCGGCCGCAAGGCCCCGAAATCCCTCTACGACCCCCACATGGCCTCCTTCGAAGGCAACATCGGGTACGACCAGAAGGACGCCACCGGATTCATCCGCCTCAACGCCCTGCGCCTGCGCGTCCGCGCCAAGGCCCGCGGCAAGAAGTAGACGCGTCGCCAGCACCGAACCTGTCCTTCCGGCGTACTGCGCCGGAAGGGTTGGCTCGCATCGAGGATGCTCCTGTAGTTCCGGCGTTATACGCCGGAAGGAAGTGCGGTCAGAACCCGCATCGATCTCGGTTTCCGTGCCAAGGCCGTGTCTGCGTTCGTTGCGCCATTGCGTTCAGCCCGCATCGAGGTTCTGCCCCGTCTGGACGCGACCGCGTCGCAGTGCTTCCGCCATTTTACCCTGCACCCGTTGGCGTACATGCAGGGGTGCCAGGACCTCCATGTCCGGCTGCCATGACAACACCCAGCGCACCACTTCCTTGCGCCCGCGTGTGGTGAACGAGATGTCCGCGCTGCCATCCTCGTGCCGTCGCACGTGTTGATCCGCGTGCCAGATCCGTTCCGCCATATAGGCGGCGATCGCCGGTGACACCCGCACCTTGACCCGGATCGGTTTTTCCCCGCCCACAATGCCATACGCTTGGGCCGCGTAGGCCTCCGCATCGAAACGGCGTGGTGCCCAACCCGGTTCCTCCAGCGGGTCCACCTGTTTCACCCGCGAAAAGGCGAACGTCGCCACCTCGGTCTTGCCGCGCGGAAACGCCGCCAGATACCAGTTACCGTGGTAGGCAAACACATGCACCGGCGTCACCTCGTAGGTCCCGGTCTTGTTGGCAAAGGTGGTGTAGTTCATGCGGAGTGGCATCCGTTGCCGGGTCAGCACCAACAACGTATGCCAGATGGCTGGATCAATGGGTGCATAATCATCGGCGATAAAACTGACCGACGCGCGCCTGCCCAGAGGCAAGTTCGTCGTCCCGGTAAGCGCGGCCCCGATCTTGGCCACCACGGTCTCGAGATCGGTTGCCAGCGGTGTTCCGCGAAAGGACTGCAACAGCGGCAGGGTCATGGCCAGGGCATCCGCCTCACGCGCCGTAAGGGTCAGCGGAGCCAGCGTCCATCCCGCGCGCGCCAGAAAGTACCCCTTCCGCGATGCGTCGTACTCGATCGGCGCGCCCTCGTCATCCCGCAGGTAATCCAGGTCCCGCAGAATCGTACGCCACGACACCCCGAGTTCCTCCGCCATCCGGGGTGCGCTTGGGTACGGGGCGTGGCTCCCATTGCCGCGGATCAATTCCAGGATCCGGCGGGCCCGGTAGGTACGGTGGCGGTGTAGATTTTTCATGTTATTGATGACCTATGACAAAAGATGACAGGGGTCGCATGGTAGGATGCGCGCCATGAAACCGCAATATCTAACGATCGAGACCGGTGCCGTACCGAACGACCGCGCCCCGGTAGCCCTGCCGGAACGGCCTACACGCCGCTTGTCCGACATCGTTCGGGAACAGTTGCGCATGGAGCATTACGCCTACCGTACCGAGCGCACGTACCTCATGTGGATGAAGCGATTCGTTTACTTCCATGACCGGCGCGACCCGCGGGAGATGGGCGCGGCCGAGGTCCGGGAATTCCTCGGCTACCTCGCCGACCAGCGTAACGTCGCTGCTGCTACCCAGAACCAGGCCTTGTGCGCCTTGGTGTACTTGTATCACCGGGTGCTGGAGATCGATCTCGGTGATCTTGGCGAGGTCGCCTGGGTCAAACGGCCGCCGCGCTTGCCGGATGTGCTGACGGCTTCTGAGGTGTACGATGTGTTGGGCAAGCTGACCGGGGTACAGCAGGTGATCGGTCGTCTGATGTACGGGACCGGTATGCGGTTGGCCGAGGCCCTGCGGTTGCGGGTCAAAGACATCGATTTCGAGCGCAACCAGATCCTTATCCGGGACAGCAAAGGCGGCAAGGACCGGGTGGCCGTGTTGCCTATGATGTTGGTCGAGGAGTTGCGTGCCCAGTTGGTGCGGGCCAAGGCCTTGCACGAACAGGACCTCAAGGACGGGTACGGTTCGGTCGAGTTGCCCTATGCCTTGGCAAAGAAGTATCCGCGGTTGCCGTGGAGTTGGCATTGGCAGTACGTATTCCCCTCGGTCAAGGTGTCGCAATGTCCGCGAACGGGCGTCGTGCGGCGGCATCATCTCTATCCCAACATCATGCAGCGGGCCATGCGGGAGGCGGCGCGTGCGTGCGGGATCACGAAACATGTAAAGACCCACACCTTGAGGCATTCCTTTGCCACCCATCTGCTCGAGGGCGGAACCGATATAAGGACCATCCAGGACATGCTGGGCCATGACGACCTCAACACCACGATGATCTACACCCATGTCGTGAAAAACGGTCCCTATGGTGTTACCAGTCCGCTCGATCGATTGACGCCTCCGGTCACTGCCCCGGTGGATGTTCCGAGGGATATGTCGGCTCAAGGTGACTTCGCAACCGACGCACCGGAGATCGAAGCGCCGTCGGTAGCCGCGGCCGAAGGTGTGCGGCTCGGGCCGGCGCGCGCCTTCTCCCGACGGTTGGCGCGTTGGTGGCGCGGGATGGTCAAAACGACAGTGGTAGCGGTAACTGCGGTAATCTCCGCGGGTCGGATGGAGTAGCGCGGTGGAAACAGCAGCAACATGGATCAGTAAACGCCTGCGCGCCCGGACTCCGGTTCGTCCGGTGGTCCATCCGGTGCGAAAGGTGTCGCTCGATTATTCGACCTGGCCTGCCTTCTGGTTGCAAGTAAACTGGGTGCTTTTCAAGCATGGTTACACGCAGGCTTCCATCCTCTTTTACCGACAGGTGTTGCGGGCCTTTTCCTGTCATGTCGGCAAGCCGCCCCGCGAGGTCGTTTCCGCCGATTTGCATGCCTATCTGGCCACGTTGCCGCGCGACCGGGTTTCCTGGCATTGGACGGCGATGAACCTTTCAGTGTTGCGGACGGTGTTCGACAAGTTGGGCGGCCTGCGCGCCCTGGTCGCACAGCGCGGGCCCCGCCGCAAGCGCCCCTTGCCGGAGCACCTGACCCGCGACGACGTGCGCCGGATTTGGGATGCTGCCGGGAGTCCGCGCGATCGTATCCTGGTCGGATTGCTCTACGGATGCGGACTCAAAACCGGCGAGCTCCGCCGGTTAACGTGGGGCGATATCAACCTCGAGGCCCGGACCGTGCGGGTGCCCTCCCGGTGGGGGCGGCCGGACCGGTATTTGCCCATGCCGACCGACCTCGTCGCGTTGCTCAAGGCGGGGGTGGGGGGCTATCAGCCCGGGCAGGCGGTCATGGCACCCAAGCCCGGTCGCCCAGCGATCAGCGGCCGTCGTATCCAGTTGCTGGTAAGGAACATGGCTCGAAAGGCCGGTATGTCGTCGGTGGTGCTTCCGGTTACGCTTCGCAACAGTTACGCCGTGCACTTTCTGGAGGATGGCGGCACTATCCGTGCCCTGCAGGTCAACCTCGATCACCGGTTCCTCGCCACCACCGCCCGCTACCTGGATGTGCAGCAGCAATCGGACACCCCTGAACTTGGGCAATCCAAGGCGGGGTGGTCATTCCTAGGCCGGTTCATCCGTCCATTCCTTCCGGATCCCCAATTCCTACGGCCCCGCTTAAGTTCCGCCTAAACGACTGCCCATCGTATTCGCCACCCGAACACCAGTCCGGGTCCGCACCCCTCTGCCCATCGCAGGACTTTCCTCCCTTTTCGGTTTGCCAGCAACCGTCTGCCCGCCCATAATTACCGCAGGAGGCAGGGATATGGCGTTCATCAGCGACCCAACCATACCGGACAGGAGTAACCACCACCCCGTGTCCATGTATAAAGCAACAATTACCTGTTATAAGCGAACAATCCGCCCCCTAAACCCCCCGAAACCCGTTGCCTAATAAACATGTTCAGCATTAAGAGGTCACGGGCGAAATGCAGAGCGGGCTGGAAAATTGGGCATGTCATTGATGGCAGGTTTTCGCGGGAAAGTCGGAGGGTATTTGCGAAATACGGTTTTGCGAATTGGAGACGCCAGGAGTAGAATACGAGTCAGACGTTTTTTGGCTGTATGAGCAGCAATGGGAGTGGCGTTCCGTGAGACACGAACTGAAATCAAACCTTGAGCGTGGGATGCTGAACAAAATACCGCCAGAAGGACGCTCGAAGACTCGCGCCTCTGCGGTTGGACGTTCGATGCAGAAGAATACATCATGAAAAGGTATCGCCCAGGAACAAAGCCGAAGTATCCGATCGCGACACTCGCCCTTTACGGCCCTGATGACAAGCACGCCACGAAAACCGTAGTGGGCATCGTCAAGCATGATGGCGGAGATGTCGAGGACTTGCATCGGTGGATTTCACCACAGATTGACATTCGACAAGATTCCGGACTTCAGAAAGAGATCGCGGACTTCATGCGTCAGCATAATGTCAAAATGGTTGTAACAACCGACCGAATTCTCGGATGCCCACACGAAGAAGGCAAAGATTACCCCGAAGGCGAATCCTGTCCTATGTGCCCATTTTGGGAAAACAGAGATCGGTGGTCGGAAGAAAACAACTCATAGATGAAAACAGCATCGAACATGTCCCGCCAGAAGGACGCGGCGAAGCGCCGCGCCTCTGCGGGTGGTCGTTCGGCAAGAATATGACAGCATCACACAAATTTATCGAAATCGGAACAATCATCGCCCTTGCGGCGTTGTGCGCTCTTTCTGACTACCTGTTGAAGCGAGCCAGCGCACTTCCTCATCCATTCACATCAATCTTTTTCTACAGCGGAATGATCGGCTATGCCCTCTCCGCTTTCGGTTGGGTATATGTGCTTCGGTGGTTCAAGCTTTCCACAATTGGTGCAATTTACTCCATCGTACTTATCGGTATGCTTGCAATTATCGGCGTAACCGCATTCTCCGAGAAAATAACAACGACGGAAATCATCGGTCTGATTCTGGCATGTGTCTCAATCATAATATTAACCCGTTTTTCATAGGCGCATTATGCTTTTAGTAAACGCAAAAAAGGGATCCAGCAAAATTCACGAACTTGGCCTTATATCTTGCCAATTTATTCCCAAGGGCACTCGAATATGGCAGTTACAACCTGAATTTGACGTCATTATGACGCCCGAGAAACTAGAAACATTGTCGCCTTCAGCCCGAGCTCAGATGTTGTATTATTGTTATTACGATCCTCAAAAAAGACTCTACATTTTGTCAAGTGACGATGACCGATTCACCAATCACTCGGAGACACCGAATTCAGCCCTCGATCACGATGGCACATCAACGGTTGCCATAGTTGACATCGCTGAAGGCGATGAAATTACTTGGGATTATCGCAACGGTGCGAATTGGCATCTTGGCAGTGATAATCTCGATCAAATGCCACACGAGTACATCTTTGATTGAAGAAAGAAGCAAAAGGCAGAAGATGCCGAACATAGACCGCCAGAGGGACGCGGCGAAGCGCCGCGCCCCTGCGGTTTGTCGTTCGAGGTGTGAAGAAGGCCGGCGGTGTCGCGGGAGTGTTTTCAGTCATGCGTTATAGGTTATGGGTAAGAGCCGCTGGGCGGGTATAAGCGAAGTGAATCCGACCGGGCAGCTTTGGGGGCATCTGTGCGGATCGGGCATGGGTGGCCATCTTCATGGACGTGCGTGTTTGGTGCTGACGGGTCGATTTTGGCTGGCGCCAAAACCTCCCAGGTAGTTAAGCTGGGTGCAGGCGAGCAAGCGATGCAAGGAGGACAGCATCGTGTCGGGTGGATGCATTGAGTAGCCGGTGAAGAGGGCGAGAAAACTCCCATCCTTTATCCGAGCCAAAGGAGTAAGAACAAAGAACCTCGAACACATACCGGCAGGAGGACGCTCGAAGACTCGCGCCCCTGCGGTTGGTCGTTCTGCGAACAACAACGAGGGCCGACGGTTATCAATGCGAACAATGCCGATTCGAGGTCGACGCGAGATGTAGTGATTCGGGCTTCAGGATTGCCGGCATTGTGCAGTAGAGTTGTTGCGCTTTCGGTCAGGGATATCGGCTGTGATTCTTTTAGAATACAAGAGTCTGGAGATCGGCCTGGTTAAACGCCTCGTTGTCCATATTCGTATCCAGCTGGTCGGCAGTTGATCATTCGATCACAGGGTGTGGAGATCGGCCCAGTCAAAGTGCCGTCCGGTTCCTCGCCATTCTCCTTTTGGGCCAATTACGTGCTGGCTGGGATCTCAAAGGATACCTTCCGCGGGATGCTACTTGCACATGCCGTCTCGTGCCCGGGAAGCTCAATACGCCAGTTGGTCCAAAAACACACGCTTCTTGGCTGGATCACAAGAGGGCAGATGGCTAGGATCGAAACAGTGGAGGTTGCTGGCAGAACACGCATCGCCAGGCGGACGGCCGAAGCGACCGCCGCTGCGATTTGCCGTT
>CALBHI010000455.1 GCA_937894535.1 uncultured Verrucomicrobiota bacterium | reverse complement strand
CCCGCCGGCGTGGCCTCGGCCGACCTGTTGATCCGGCCGCGCAACGACACCACCCCCGAAGGCAACGAGACCGTCATGGTGAACCTGCTCACCCACGCCTCCTACCTCGTGAACTACACCTTCTCGTCCGAAACCGTCACCATCGTCGATCAGTCCGACGCCGACGGCGATGGCCTGTGGAACTGGGAGGAGGACACGAACCGCAACGGCGACATCTCCGACGACGACGCCAACGCGAACCTGCTCCCGAACTACCTCGACCTCCTCGACCGCGTCCCCACCAACAATGTCGCCCCCGTCGCGAATGCCGGCCCCACCCGCTCCACCATCGGCATCAACCCGGTCAGCCTCGACGGCACCGCGTCGGTCGACCCCGACGGCTCGATCGCCGCCTTCGCCTGGTCCATCGTCCCGAACCCGAACAACGGCCCGGTCGTCCTCGATAACGCGAACTCCAGCACCCCCGCCGTCCGCTGGACCGCCCCCTCGACCAGCAACCGTTCCGCCCGCGTCCGCCTGACCGTCACCGACAACCACGGCGCCTCCTCGAGCGCCACCACCACCGTGACCCAGCTCGCCGGCCAGGTCTTCCAGAAGACCTACCCGCAGGTGTTCTTCCGCGGCACCCCCAACGGCTGGGGCACCACCACCATGGCCCTCGTCACCAACTACACCTGGCAACTCGACGTCGCCGTCACCGGCGCCTCCAGCTTCAAGTTCGATGTGTATGGCGACTGGTCACTCAACTTCGGCGACAACAACAACGACGGCTGGGCCGACCAGTCCGGCGGCAACATCGGCTTCACCCAGGGCGACGGCAACTACCGCGTCCAGTTCAACGACCAGACCCGGCGCTACACCGTGACGAAACTCGTCCCGAACGTCCCGCCGGTCGCCGTGCCCGGCGCGAACGTCACCACCTACCAGATGGAACCGGTGACATTGAACGGCAGCGGCTCGTACGATCCCGACGGCCAGATCACCAGCTACGCCTGGTCGATCATCGACGGCTCCGACGGACCCGTCTGGATGACCGACGCCTCCACCGCCACCCCGACCGTTCAGTGGACCGCGCCGACCATCAGCAGCCGCGTCGCCCGCGTCCGCCTGACCGTGACCGACAACCGCGGCGCCTCGGCCACCGCGACCACCACCGTCACCCAGACCTCAACCATCACCTACCAGAAGACCTACCCGCAGGTGTACTTCCGCGGCACCCCCAACGGCTGGGGCACCCAGCTCATGAACCTCGTGAGCAACTACACCTGGGAAGTGACCGTGGTCGTTGGCAGCGGCACCCAGAACTACAAGTTCGATGTGTACGGCAACTGGAGCCTGAACTTTGGCGACAACAACAACGACGGCTGGGCCGACCAGTCCGGCGGCAACATCGCCTTCCAGCAGGGCGCCGGCACCTACACCGTCCGCTTCAACGACCAGACCCGTCGCTACACCGCCACCAAGGAACTCGTGAACCAGGTCCCGGTGGCCAACGCCGGCCCGAACCAGACCATCAACGGACTCGGCGGCGCCACCGTGTACCTCGACGGCAGTGGCTCGTACGATCCCGATGGCTCGATCACCGAGTACGCCTGGACCCAGGCCTCCGGCCCGTTCGCCATCATTTCCTACGCGCACCCCGGCAGCCCGAACGCCACCGTGGTCCTGCTGAGCCAGACCAACACCGCCGTCTATACGTTCAGCCTGCGCGTGACCGACAACAACGGCGCGATGTCCACCGGCACCGTGACCATCACCCAGCAGGCCGGCGGCTTCAACAAGGTCCACCCGCAGGTGTACCTGCGCGGCTCGCACAACAACTGGGGCACGCAGCTCATGACCCTGGTGAGCAACAACGTCTGGGAGGCCGAGGCGAATTTCGGCAGCTCGTCGAACGAACGCTTCAAGTTCGACGTGTTCGGCGACTGGTCGCTGAACTTCGGCGACAACAACAACGACGGCATCGCCGAGCAATCCGGCGGCAACATCGCCGTCTCCTCCGGGGCCGGCACCTACCGTATCCGCTACAACGATGCCGACCGCCGCTACACCGTCACCAAGACCGGCGGCACTTTCGCCCGCGACTTCACCGCCGTCGCCGTGGCCGGTTCGATGAACGGGTGGAATCCCGCCGCGAACAACCTGCAGGTCATCGGCGACTACACCTGGTCCGGCACCTTCGTGCTGAGCGGTGATGTACAACTGAAATTCGCGGCGAACGGAACCTGGGGCACCAATTGGGGCGACAACGACCAGCCCGGCACCGGCGCCCCGCTAAACGGCTGGCTGGAGAACAGCGGCGGCAACATCCGTCTCACCGGCCTGCCCGCCGCCACCTACCGCATCACCATGCACGAACGCACCCGCGCCTACAGCGTGACCGTGGTGACCGGCTCGGAAGCCGGGGCCAGCCGCCTGCTCGTCGGTTGGGAAGCGCGCTACGGCATCGACCTGTTTGCCGGTACGATGGCCGATGCGGATCACGATAACGACGGTCTCAGCAACCTTGCCGAATACCACCTCGGCACCGATCCGTTTGCCGCTGATAGCGACACCGACGGCATGATGGACATCGAGGAAATCATCGCCGCGACCGACCCGCTCGACCAGACCTCGCTGCTCGCCGTCGAGACCACGCTGCGCGACGGCCGTATCGAATTGTCCTGGACCAGCCGCCCCGACCGGCTGTACCGCGTCGAAGCCAGCAACGACCTTCACGCACACCGCTGGCAGCCGGTGACGGACTGGAGTGGCACCGACGGCAAGCTCGGCCCCTCCTACTCCGCCCCCCTCGGCCAATACCAGTATTACCGCGTGCGCGTCGGCCAACCCGGCGTCATCGGCACCACCGGCGAATAAGCGTCATCGCGTTACGGCACATCTGAAGCCGGCGGCACGGAACTCCCGGCCCCCGGCTCGGGATGGTCGAGCCGCCATTGGGTCTGGCGGGCGACGCCCATCAGGATGTTGACGTCGGCAACCGAAAGTTTGCCGCGCGAGAAGATACGCCGCATGGCCATCATCATATGGCCCGCCTTCTCGTCGTCGTAGAACCCGATCCGCTTGAGCGTGTCGTCCCACATCGTGTACATCCGCTCGCGCATCGCCGACGGCGCTTCCGGATGGTGTTCGCCGGTGGGCTGGAAATGCCCGGTGGCAAGGAAGAGTTCGTAGCAACACACCAGCGCCGCCTGCGCGAGGTTGAGCGAGGAATACTGCGGCGAGGAGGGAATGCGCACGACCTGCGAACACAAGGCGAGTTCCTCGTTGCTCAGCCCGTTGTCCTCCGGACCGAACACCAGTGCCACCGGATTGCTCCGCGCACTGTCAAGAAACACCGGAGCCCACTCCCGCGCGGTGTACGAGTGCGCCCGGTACAGGCCGGTGCGTGCGGTGGTGCCCGCGACCTGCGCACATTCCGCGACGGCCTCGGCCAGCGTGGCGAACTCGGTACGCTGTTCGAGCAGGTCGCCCGCCGACACCGCCATCTTCGCCGCCTCGTCGTAATCGACCGTGGCCTGCGGCGCGACCAGCCGCAATGTGGACAAGCCCATGTTCTTCATGGCGCGGCAGACCGAGCCGATGTTGCCACCATAAAGCGGGCGGACGAGGACGACGTGGATGTTGCGCAGGGACATGGGGGGCGGAATGGTTGATGGGGGATAGTTGATGGTTAATGGGTACTGGAATCGGGCGTGAGTGTATAGCGCTGCCCCATGGTGTAAAGGACAAGCCGCTGGTTCATCGCCGCAGCTTCATCGGGCGTCTTCGCGAGATCAATGGCGCGTTGCTGGGTGCGCATCGCATCGCCGAAACGACCGGCCGAGGCGAGCGCCATCGCGTAGGCATCGACGATCTCCGGAATATCCCGCCCCCCCGCCGCCAGCATGGCCTCCACGATCTCCACCGCCTCGGCCGGCCGGCGTTGCGCGGGATCGGGATGCGCGGCGAGCAGGCGGGCCAGTCGCACCAGCACCGCGCCCCAGTCGGGACGGAACGACATGGCGATGCGGTACGATTTTTCCGCCCCGCTCCAATCGCCCCGCCGCTCCTTGAGCATGCCTTCGAGCAAATGGATGTCCGGCAAGCGCGGCGCCCGCTGCCGCGCGGCGGCGAGCAGGATCAACGCGGTTTCGTCATCCCCCTCCCCGCTGACCTTGTAGGCGCGTTCGAAGAGGAATCCGCCCACCTGCTCCGGTGTCGCATTTTTCCGGGACAGCAGCCGCTCGTAGGCATGGATCGCGCGGTCCGGCTGCCCCGTCCTTTCGGACAACATTCCGATCGCCACATACCCGGCATCGAGCGGAGGATGCAGCGCAACCGCGTGATCGTAGGCCGCCAACGCACCCGCGGTATCACCCAGTTGCTCCAGGGCATGCCCGCGGTTCAGCACCGCCACGTACAGGTCCGGTCGCAAGGCGAGCGCCTGGTCAAAATAGCTCAGCGCCTCGGTGGCGTTGCTTTCGACCAGCCGCAGCAAACCGAGGTTGTGCAGCGCCTCGTAGTGGCGCGGATTGTGTTCCAGTGCGGCCCGGTAGTGCTGTTCGGCCACCTCGTCCTCGCCGCGTCCGGCATGCATCAGGCCGAGGTTGTTGTGGGCCATCCACGCCGCCGGTGATGCCGCGATGCTGGCCCGCCACAGGGTTTCGTTGTTGTGGAAACTCCGGGCATGCCGGTGGCTGGCCCAGCCGCACGCCGCCAGCACCATAACGGCCAGCGCCAGCGCGGCACTACGCTGCCGTTCGGCCAACCACCACCAGGCCGCGCCCAGCGCGGCGCACCAGCCGATGATCGGCAGGTACACAAAATGATCGGCCACCCAGGCGTACCGCATGAAGTAGACGTTGAAGAAACCCATCACCGGAAAGAGAAACGCCGCGATCCACCAGAGCGCCAGTCCCGGATACCGCCCCCACCCTGCGCTCTTCCACAGGCACAGCGCGGCAACCGCGAGCACGCCGAGCAGCGGCAACCAGGCGGTGAACCGCCCGGCCTCGACCGGCCACGGCGGGTAGAGGAACATCAACGGGTCCGGCCAGACCAGCTTGTGCAGGTAAAACACCGTCACCTGCCCGGCAAGGGCGAGCCGCTCAAACGGCGATTGGGCCCACTCAAATCCCTGCGCGCCGGAACTGTAGCGCTGCTCCCACACCGTCCATCCCGAGGCGAGCAGGGCCAGCATGAAAAACGGGAACAACGCATCGACATCCATCCATTTCCGAATGCCCCGCCGCCACCACACCACCGCCAGCAGTGCCGCCGGAGCCATCACCACCGAGGGCTTGCTCAGCAAGGCCAGCGCGAACAGCGCGACCGAAGCCCAGTGCCAGGCGCGCGAGCGGCGATCCGGAAACGTGGCGCGCTCAAAAAAACCGGAGGTTTGCAAAGCCAGCAGTGACAACAGCAGGAAGAAGCCAGACTGCGTATTCTTAAGTTCGGTCACCCACGCCACCGACTCCACCTGCAGCGGATGCCACGCGAACAGGAACCCCGCCACCCATGCCCCGGGAATCCGCATGCGCCGGAGCAGCCACACCAGCAGCAGCGCGTTGGCGATATGCAGGCCGAGGGTGAGCGCATGGAACACCGGCGCGCTGAAGCCGGCCACCTTGTGCACCGCCCACGCCGTGGTCAGCACCAGCGGGTAGTACACCGCGGTGCGCGAGGTCCAGATGTCGACGATGCCGCGCCAGCGCCGCACCGCCTCGTTCGCCGTGAAGTGCACATCGTCGTCCCAGATGAAACCCGCACCGAGCGCCGGGGCATACACCGCGATCGTGCCGAACACCAGCAGCAGACCGAGCCACAGGTCGGTGCGCGGCAACCGGGCGAACCGGGAGGCGGCCGTCGGGAGGTCAGTGCTGGAAGACATCCTTCATCACCCCTTCGAGCAGATCGATCCCGCGGTCCCAATGGAAGCGCTCCTCGACGAGGGTGCGCGCCTGGCGGGCCACCGACAACCGCAACGGTTCATCACCGAGCAGCAGGTCGACGCATTCGGCCATGATCTCCGGCTTGTCGGCCATGAAACAGTTGTCGCCATTCTGCAAGGGAATCCCTTCCGCCCCCAGCGTGGTGGTCACCACCGGCAGGCCGGCGGCCATCGCCTCAAGCAGCTTGAACCGCAGGCCGGAACCAAGGCGGACCGGACAGACGTAGAGCATGGCGCGGTGCAGGTACGGACGGATGTCGTGGACACCGCCGGTGACGGTGATCGCATCATCGCGCCGGGCCAACTCGCGCAGCTCCCCTTCGGCGCCGGGACCAACGATGTAGAACTTCAGGCCGGGACGACGCTGCTTGAGGATCGGCCACGTCGTCGCGACAAACCACCGCACCGCGTCGAGGTTGGAATACACTTCGTACTGGCCGGTGTAGATCAGCGCCTCCTCGCGAACGGCAGGATCGGCCGGCGGACGGAAATACGAGGCATCCACCCCGACCGGAATCACATTCACCCGCAACGTCGGATCGGCATTCAGCAAGGCATACCGGTCGTGCGCGGTCAACACCAGCACCCGGTCCACCTCGCGGTACATCGCCACCTCGTAAGCCATCAGCCGGTTCAGCCCGTACCGCGAACGCACGCCGGCCGCCCGTGCCCCGAGGTTGCGTGCGACATCGGGCGAGAAGGTGGCCACGCTGAAGTGGCAGGAGATAATCTTGCGCACCGCCGGGAGGTACGGGTTGCGGAACAGGTACTGGCCCATCGCCGAGAATTCCGCGACGACCAGGTCATACCCGCCCTCGTGCACCAGGTCGCCGACCTCCCGCATCATCGGCAAGGAGCGCACCTCGTGAAAAAACGGCGGGATGCGGGAGAACCATCCGCGCAACCAGCACCATCCGCGGCAGCGGCGGCGCGGCAACGGCACGGCGCGGAAATCGCGGATGAAGCCGAACAACGGATCGATCCGGTTGACGGTGTGATCCGGCTCGGTGAGGGAAATCAGCCCGACCTCATGGCCGCGCCGGGCCAACCGGACGATGCGCTGGTATACCAGGGCGTGGCCACCGGCGACCGTCGAGTAGGGAATGCGCGCCGTGAGGAAAAGGATTTTCATGCCGGTGGTGCCGCCTCACGGGCGATGCGGAGGAATTCCTCGACGGAAAGATCCTTCATGTCCTTGTTCATGGCGGCAAGCTTCGCCTGGATGCCTTCACACCACTGGTTCATCAGCGCATGGGTCGCCTCCGAACCCTGGACCACCTGGTACTGCTTTCCCTTGGTGATCCGGATATGGCCGTCCGGTGCGGCCGGCCCCACCCCGACGATGCGGGCGACCCGCGAGCGCTTCGCGTTCATCGCCCATCCACTCCCCAGATCGTATCGGTCCGTTTCACGGCCTCACCATACCAAGAGGCCACGCACGAACACAAGCATCCGAACCACCCCATCCAATGGTCCAGACCCTGGACAATCCCCCACGCCCGTCGTTCAGTCCATGGACAACGACGGATTTTCCGGTTCGACAATTCACGTCCGCCGCGTAGGCTGTCCCCAGATCAGGAGATTGTTGCATGAACCGGGAAATTGTCTTGTCCAAGCAGGCCGCTCCGCCGATCGGCCCCTACAGCCAGGCCGTCAAGGCGAGCGGAACGTTCCTTTTCACCTCCGGCCAGATTCCCCTCGATGCGGCGGGGCAGATGGTCATCGGCGGCATCAGCGAACAGACCCACGCCGTCTTCGCCAACCTGAAGGCGATCCTGACCGCGGCAGGCACGGACTTTCATCATGTGGTGAAGACCACAGTGTTCCTGCAGGACATGAACGACTTTTCCGCGATGAACGTGATCTACACGACCTACTTCACCGGACCTAATCCGCCCGCGCGCTCGACCATCCAGGTCGCCCGGTTGCCCAAGGATGCCAAGATCGAGATCGAGGTCGTGGCCCTGATCCCCTGAGCGCCCCGCCATGTTGCACCCGGAAGACCAGGCCCTGTTCCCCCTTCCGCGGTCGATCCATCACCACGGCGGGGTCAACGTCCCCCGGCCGACCGCCCTGACCTGCCGCACCACCCACGTACACCAGGCCGCCGCGGAATCCTTCCGCCGCGGCTTCGTGCTCACCGCGCCGCTGACCGACCGTTCGTGGGTGGCTTCGGGCGGGGTGCACATCGACCTGCACCCGCTCCCCGAAGCCACCCCCGAGGCCTACCGGATCTCGATCCACACCGATGGCATCCGCATCGCCGCCGCCGACGCCCCCGGCTTCCAATATGCCGGCACCACCCTCGGCCAGCTCCTCGCCCGGAATCCCGAAACCTTGCCGGTGATCGACATCGACGACGCCCCGGCCTTCCCGCGCCGCGGCTTCATGCTCGACATCAGCCGCACCAAGGTCCCGACCATGGCCACCCTGTTCGCGCTGGTGGACCAACTCGCCGCGTGGAAGTTCAACCACCTCCAGCTCTACACCGAGCATACCTTCGCCTATGCCGCCCACCCCGACGTCTGGCGCGACGCGTCGCCGATGACCGCCGACGAGGTCCGCCAACTCGACGCCCGGTGTCGCCGCCTGCACATCGAACTCTCCGCCAACCAGAACTCCTTCGGCCACCTGCACCGCTGGCTCTCCCTGCCCGCCTACCGGCCCCTTGCTGAAAGCCCCGATGGCTACACCACTCCGTGGGGCGAACGCCGCACCGGACCGTTCAGCCTGAACCCGCTCGACCCCCGTTCCCTCACCTTCCTCGAAAGCCTCTACGACGAACTCTTCCCGAATTTTACCAGCCCGTGGGTGAACATCGGCGGCGACGAGACCTTCGACCTCGGCCAGGGCGCGAGCAAGGCCGCCTGCGAAACGCGCGGCAAGGGCCGGGTGTACCTCGACTTCCTGGTGCAGATCCACCAACGGGTCGCCGCACGCGGCCGTCGCATGATGTTCTGGGCCGACATCGTGCTCAACCATCCCGAGGTGATTCCCGACCTGCCCCGCGATGTGCGCGCCTTGGTCTGGGGCTACGAGGCCACCGATCCGCTGCCCGCCCAATACGCCACCATGGCCGCCAGCGGCATCCCATTTTGGGTCTGCCCCGGCACCTCCACCTGGAACAGCATCGCCGGCCGTTTCGACAACGCCTGGACCAACATGGACACCGCCGCCACCCACGGCCGCACCCACGGGGCCGAAGGCCTGCTGCTCACCGAATGGGGCGACAACGGCCACTGGCAGACCCAGCCGTTCAGCCGCCTCGCCCTCGCCGTCGGGGCCGGGGCCGCCTGGACCGGCCGCGCCCCGCCCCCGGCTGCGCTAAGCCACGTCATCCCGCATGCCGACGCACTGATCGACCTCGGCCGTTGCTACCTCGATGCTGGCTTTCCCCTCCACAACACCAGTCCGCTGTTCCCGCTGCTCCGCTTCCAGCAACCGGTCACCGTGCTCGACCGCTGGACCCCGGAACGGCTGCTCGCCGCGCGCGACCACCTCGACCGGATCACCGCCACCCTGCCGACCGGCGGCAGCGAACTCGAACCTCGGGAAATCCGCCTGGCCGCCGGCCTGTTGCGCCACGCCGTCCTGCGCGGCCTCGCCCTCAAGCAACAACCCGGCCTTCCCGCGCCCGCCGCGCGCAAGGCCGAACTCGCCGCCCTGCTCGCCGAACACGAACACCTCTGGCTCGCCCGCAACCGCCCCGGCGGCCTCCCCGAAAGTGTCGCCCCCCTGCACCAACGCCTCGCCGAACTCGGGTAACCTGCGCGTCGCCCCGAACCCGGTTCGATCAAGGGAAAAGGGATTACCTCCCCCCGCTTTGCCCCGCCTTGACACCATCCGGCCCTTTTCGTATGGTCCGCAACCTCGCAACGAGAGTTGACGGGCAATTAGCTCAGTTGGTTAGAGCGCTTCCTTGACATGGAAGAGGTCACAGATTCGAGTTCTGTATTGCCCACCATCTCTTGATATCCCCCCGGCCATCCCGACCAGCTTCGCCTTGGCCTGTGGACCGTAGTCACACGGACGCTCGTGCCGGTGATGCTGAAGCATACGGCGCGCACGTTCCGAGCATGGGAAGTCAGTCTTCCGGCCGGAACACCAGTTCCGCTCGGGTCCCGCCCGCCTCCGTATTGGACAGTGTATAGTGCCACCTCATGCGTTCGCACAGGCGCGTTACAATTTTCAGCCCGATCCCGGAATTCCACTGAGAGGCTGTGATCCCGGGGCCTGTATCGACGATCGAGACCGCGCAAGGCAACACCGTGATGACGACATGGCCGGCGGCCGTATACTGGAAGGCATTTCGCACAAGATTGGCCAAGGCAATCGAAACCAGCCCGGGCGGCACCTCGATCGTTCCTGCTTGTCCGGTTTCAACGTGGACCTCCACCGGTTTGTCGCCCAGCAGCTCACGATGGTCGGCCACAACGCCCTCGACAAGAGCCGCCAGATCGCACGCGGCCACGTCCTTTCCGACTTGTTCCTGCCTGGCCAAAAGCAAAAACATCTCGATCAACCCCTGGATGTCGGCAACCGCGCGCTCGATTCGCGCCAACGGTTCACGCAGCTGGGTATCGTTGTCCGCGCCCCGCTCCTTCAGGAGCTCAACCGCTCCCTTGATCACGGTGGCCGGTGTCCGGAGTTCGTGGCTGGCGTGGGCGGTGAACTCTCGCTCGCGTTCCGTAAACGCCACCACCCTATCCCGGAGATCGTCAATGGCCCCCGCCAACACGCTCACTTCATCGGAAGCTTCATGATCGTTTGCCGGCGGAATGTTCGGAACCAAGGGCATGCTCTGGACGTGTTGTGCCAATGCCGATACAGGCTTGAGAATGTGATTGGCCACCAGGTTGGCAAGGAGTCGTCCGACCAGAAGCAAGGACACCCCGATCGCGATGAGCACCAGCACGGCCATGAGTTCGAAATGATCGGTCAACTCAACGTCTTCGACATTAAAGAGCACGTAAAGCCTCTCCCCCGCAGAGGCAAGCCGGACGGCCGAAATATGGTAATCGATATCTGGAGCGTCGATTTCATAGATGCCCCATTGTTCTTCGTCAATGTGCCGGCGCACCGGAAGAGGGATGTCCTCGAACCGGCGGTATGCCGTCATGTGCATCGGCAGATAATCGGGAAGACATCCATGCTCTTCTAGGTGGGCCAGGATGTTTTCAGTCTCCTGGGCGAGTTGATGGTTAAAAACCTCGTCTTGTGCCATGGTGGCCACCGCAATGAGGGCCAAGGAGTATACCAGCAGCAGAACCGATAGATACGCGCAGAAGTTGACCACGATGCGCCGGCGGATGGTCTGGGTACTTTTCACGGATCGTTTCTCATCCGGTACCCCACGCCGTGAACCGTCTCGATCAAGGAATCCTCGCCCGTTTCACCCAGTGCTTTTCTTAGTGTGTAGACATGACTGCGCAAGGCATCACTGCCCGGGCGCATGTCGCCCCACAACAGGTGCTCGAGGTCCTCCCGCTTGACCACGTCGGGTGTTCTGCTCATGAGCTCGACAAGGATACGGTAACAGCTCCGATTCAGTGTAATGACCACGCCGTTCTTCGAAACAAGTCGCTGTCCGGTATCAACGCGCAGGTCGCCGCAGGCAAGGACCCCTGCAAGCTCGCGTTTAGTCCGCCGCACCAGCGCCTTCAGGCGCGCCACAAGCTCCTTGAGGGCGAACGGCTTGACGACATAGTCATCGGCACCCGCCTCAAACCCCTCGAGTGTGTCGTCGAGCGTATCCCTTGCCGTTAACATGAGAACCGGTGTGTGAAACCTTGCGCCGGAGCGCAGTTTTCGACAAAGGGCCAGCCCATCCATACCCGGCAACATGACGTCGAGGACCATCACGTCAAAGGACTGCGTTACGGCAAGGTGGAGTCCCGTAACCCCGTCCATCGCGAAAACAACCGTGTGTCCTTTGCCCTCCAAGTAATCGCCGATGTTGGCGGCCAAATCCCGGTTGTCCTCGACGACCAAGATTCGCATATTCGCTATGCTGGCATCGTCCATAACGAGTAGTCCCGGTTCGCCCCGCTTCGGGGCTGACTATGGCAAGGCGTGTTGGTCGTATTCATAGCTTCATCCAGGCCAGAAGGAAAGTGGCCTGTGCACGCAGCCTGTTGACAAACAAAGACCGCGAAGCATTTCGATGCTTGGCGGTCGGAGCCATGAACGCGGCCCAACCCGTATGGCGGGATGGGCCGCTGTTCCATGCCGTCTATCGATTCGATTAGTCGAAGTAGAAGCGAACGCTGAAGAGGAAACGGATTTCGTCTTCCGTCAATTCTCCGTCATCGCTATCGACGAAGATATCATCCGTGGCGTAGAGGTAGTTGCCGCTCAGGGCGAGCGCGACGTCGTCGCGGATGAAGTACTTCAGACCGCCACCCAACGAGAATACGGCGGCGTCGGTGTCGAGATCGCTATCGTCGATTTCAACATCAGCCCAGACCGCGCCAGCGCTCACGAATGGCACCAGGGCCGCATCAAGAACGATGTTGTACTCGGTACGGACTCCCAACTCGGTGCTCATGTAGCGATCGTCGTCCTGCAAGCCGGCAGTCACGGCAACTTCGAATCCATCGGCCACGAAATGGCCGTAAGCGAGCTGAAGTTGCAACTTGTCGGCCATCACATCAACGGAACCTGCACCCTCGAGAACCTTGGTGCCCTTATCCAGATTCGGGGTGACCGCGCTCGATTGCTTTTCCGCGGCAAACGCCGAACCCGCCAACATGGCGACCGCAACCAATACCCATTTCCTACTCATATGCTTCTTCTCCTGTTTTGTTATTCGTTTCGACACCGGAAAGAACCACCCGTTCTAAACCCACAACTCCATCAACTCATTAAACGGACCATCGTTCGCAGATCCTGATTCAGGGTATCACTACGCTATACGAATACAAATCGTTCACATGTGAAAAGATCGTGAAAACCCACTCTAGTCGGCGCAAACGATGAGGGCATCCGCATGTACCGCGGACGACTTGAGTCACATACACCGCTACACGTGCGAATGGTTCCGGAAGTCAGCATCATCCCATGAGAGGGACCAGGCCGCCCGGTGCGCACATGAGGTTCCCAATGACATGTACGTAAATGCTGGCGCGATCATTCGTACATACAACACCACGACAAGGTTCGCTGATCGGATTGCAGCTGGCGGCGGGTCGCATCACGATCAGTCGCATGAAACAAACACCCACTACGCATGCCTTGGGGAACATCTCCCTCTTGGCGATTATGCTCGTGACGTTTTTGGCGTGAGAAGCCTCTGGGATCATTCTTACCCTTAACGATGTCGACGCGGTCGTGACGTCGACGTGCGACTACATGTTCAATCCAATAGCTGGAAGCAGAACTTACCATGATCGTGGGTCTGCGAGGATTGCGTTGCGGGAACGAGGGGTACGGTTGGCTGGAAGTGGAACGCAAGGCGTGCATGACCCGGAAACGAAGGCGGCCATGTGATTCCCGACCCGAATGCCCCGATTTATTATCATCGGCACCATGATGCTGCTGTTCGCCGGGAAAACGGTTTCGTTTCCCGACTGGCACGTAGGCCTGACGCTAACACCTATTCGGCGGCAGGTGCCTCCACCCCGCCGCCCAGTGCTTTGTACAGTTGGACGGTTTGGTCGAGCAGATTGTTCCGCGTCTGGACGGCGGTGAGTTCGGCGTTGAAGAGAAACCGCTGGGCATCGAGCACGTCGCTGTAGCTGGCCACCCCACCCTCGTAGCGCAGGAACGCGAGTTCGTACCGGCGGCGTTCGGCCGCGACCACCTCGTCATCGGCGGCAAGCTGTTCACGGAAAAGCTGGATGCCGACCAGGGCGTCCTCGACCTCGCGGAAGGCGTTCTGGATGGCCTGCTCGTAGGTGGCGAGGGCGGCGCGCTGGCGGGCCTCGGCGACACGCACCCCGGCGCGGATCTTGCCGCCGTTGAAGATCGGAGCGGTGATCGACGGCGCAACGTTCCACGCGCGCGACAAGCCGGTGTCGAACAGGTCGTCGAATTCCTCGCTCTGCAATCCGAGCGCACCGGTGAGCGAAATGGAGGGGAAATACGCCGCGCGCGCCGCGCCGATGTCGGCATTGGCGGCGATGAGCTGTTGTTCGGCAGCGCGCAGGTCGGGACGCCGCAACAGCAGGTCGGAGGGCATTCCGGGCGGCACCTCCTCCGGACCCCACTGCTCGTCGATGGACCAGCCACGCGGCATGGCCCGCGGTGTTCCGCCGACCAGCACGGCCAGCGCGTTTTCCGTCACGGCCACGGCGCGGCGCAGGCTGGCGATCGAGGATTTGGTCGATGCGACCTGGGTCATCGCCTGCGCGACATCGAGCTCGGACACGATGCCGTTGCCGTCGTCGAACTTGATCCGGGTCAGCTCGAGCGAATCGTTGCGCGAGACCAGCGTCGCCTCGGCGATCTCCAGTTGCCGGTCGAGTGACCGCAACTGGAAGTAGGTGGACGCCACCCCGGCGACCAGGCT
Source organism: uncultured Verrucomicrobiota bacterium (assembly GCA_937894535.1). Taxonomy (GTDB): domain Bacteria; phylum Verrucomicrobiota; class Kiritimatiellia; order CAIVKH01; family CAIVKH01; genus CALMUP01. Next base: position 4,555 of record CALBHI010000455.1, on the reverse strand, counting down.
GACCCGCACCACCTCCGCCGCCTCTTCGGTGGCGAGGTAACGGGCCTTGGCCGCCTCGTTCAGGCGGCGGATCCGCCCCCATACATCCAGCTCGTACGACAACACGCCGAAGAGATCGTACTGCTCCGCCTCCGCGCCGGGCAGCGGCGGCAGGTTCCCCACCCGCGCCTTGGTGTAGCTGCCTGATCCATTCAGCGCCGGCAACAGGTCGGCGCGCTGGATGCGGTAGGCGGCGATGGCCTCGTCGATGCGGGCGACCGCGATGCGCAGGTCGAGGTTGTTGGTCAGCGCCTCGGTGATCAGGCCGTTCAATACCGGATCGCGGTAGAGGCTCGTCCAGGGCAGGTCGGCCAAGGCATTGGTGCCGGTGGCCTCCAACCGCCAGGTATCCGGCAGCGACAATTCGGGTCGACGGTAATCGGGTCCGGTCGCGCACCCGGAGATCAGGCCGGCCGCGCACAGGACGGCGGGGATGACGAGCAAGCGCTTCATGGCGCACCTCCCGGGGTGGTCGCGGGGGCGGCGGGGGGCGGCGCGGCCGGGGGTTCCTTTTTCTTGCCCTTGCCGGCGAGTTTTTCCACGAACACGAAGAAGGCCGGGGTCAGGAAGACGCCGATCACCGTGGCCACCAGCATGCCGGACAACACGGCGGTGCCCATCATGCGGCGGGCGTTGGCGCCGGAGCCGCTGGCCACGACGAGCGGCCAGACGCCGAGGATGAACGAGAACGCGGTCATCAGGATCGGACGGAAGCGAAGCCGTGCCGATTCCACGGCGGATTCGACGAGGTCCTTGCCGCTGTCGCGCTGCAACTTGGCGAACTCGACGATCAGGATCGCATTCTTCGCGGCCAGGCCGATCAGCATCACGAACCCGATCTGCACGTACACGTTGTTGTCGAACCCGAACCACCACACCGCAAGCAGCGAGCCGAAGATGACGGTTGGGGTGATCAGCAGCACGCTCCACGGCAGCGACCAGCTTTCGTAGAGCGCGGCCAACAGTAGGAACACGAAGACCACGGCGAGGATCATCGTCGGCGCGGAACTTGGTGCGTTGCGTTCCTGGAAACTGAGGCCGGTGAAGGCGTAGCCCATCTCGCGGGGCAGCACCTCGGCGGCCACCTCCTCCAACGCGGCCATGGCCTGGCCGGAACTGTAGCCGGGCCCGGCCTGTCCGGTGATCTCCACCGAACGCAACAGGTTGTAGCGCACGGTCAGTTCCGCTCCGGCCGACGGGGTGACGGTGACCAGCGTGGACAACGGGATCATCGCCCCGGTGGTCTGGCTGCGCACATAGAACTGGCCAATGTCCTCGGGTTTTTGCCGGAAATCCGCCTCGGCCTGCACGAACACACGGTACAGGCGGCCAAACCGGTTGAAGTCGTTCACATAGGCCCCGCCCAGCGAGGCCTGCAGCGTGGTGAAGACATCGGGCAGCGGCACGCCGAGGGTGCGCGCCTTCTCGCGGTCCACCGCCAGTTCCACCTGCGGCACGGTCGGATCAAACACGGTGAACAGGCCGGAGAGTTCCGGACGTTGCTGGCATGCGGCGATGAACGCCTGGGCCTGGGCGCCCAGTTCCTCCACGGACAGCGCACCGCTGCGGTCCTGGAGCAGCAGCGTGAAACCGCCGGACGCGCCGAAGCCGGGCAGGGTCGGCGGCACGAACGGGAACGCCACGCCCTCGGGGATCGCCGCCATCCGCTGCCGCAGGGTCATCATTAGCCCGCGCAACTGCGTCTCCGGCGTGGTGCGTTCCTCCCACGGGTCGAGGCGGATGAAAAACGACGCGGAATTGGGCGAAAAGGTGCCGCTGATGAACGACATGCCGCCGACCACGTTGTACGAGGTCACGCCGGGCGTGGTGGCGAGCACGTCCTCGACGCGGCGGGCGATCTCGCGGGTGCGTTCCAGCGAGGCGGCCTTGGGCAGTTGCAGGTTCGCCAACAGGATGCCCTGGTCCTCGATCGGCACGAAGCCGGACGGGACCACCCGGCCGAGCCACCCGGCCCCACCCACGACCGCGGCGATGACCACGATGCTCAGGAAGGCACGGCGGGCCAGGCGGGCGGTCAGGCCGACATAGGCCTCGGTGGTGCGGTTGAAGCCGCGGTTGAACTGGCGGTAGAACCAGCGCAGCGGGGAACGGCTCACATCGGTCGGCTTCAGCAGCAGGCTGGCCAGCGCCGGGCTCAGGGTGAGCGCGCAGACCGTGGAGATCAGCACCGAAACGGTGATGGTCAGGGCGAACTGCTCGTACATGCGGCCGGTCAGGCCGCCGATGAAGGCCACCGGGACGAATACCGCAACCATGATCAGCGACGTGCCGATCACCGGGCCGGTCACCTCGCGCATCGCCTGTTCGGTCGCCTCGCGCGGCGACTTGCCCTGCTCGATGTGGTGCATCACCGCCTCGACGACGACGATCGCGTCATCGACCACCGTACCGATGGCGAGCACCAGACCGAACATCGACAACGTATTAATCGAGAAGCCGAGCGCGGGGAACAGCGCAAAGGTACCGATCAGCGAGACCGGGATGGCGAGCAGCGGGATCAGTGTCGCGCGCGCGTTCTGCAGGAAGATGAAGACGACGAGCACCACGAGGATGATCGCCTCGTACAAGGTCACGAAGATCTCCTCGATCGAGGCCTTCACCGCCGGGGTCGAGTCGTAGGTGATCGCGTAATCGATATCGTCCGGGAAGAACTGCTTGAGGTTCTCCAGTTCGGCGTAAATCCCGTTCGCGCTTTCGATCTGGTTCGCGCCGGGCAGCAGGTAGATCAGCAGCACGCCAGCCTCCTGGCCGTTGTACCGCCCGAACGACTTGTAGAACTCGCCGCCCAGTTCGACGCGGGCCACGTCCTTCACCCGGACTTGGCGGCCATCATCGGTGGAACGGACCAGGATCTCGCCGAATTCCTCGGGCGATGACAGGCGGCCCGGCGCCCGCACGGTGAAGGTGAATTCCTGGTCGGGGCCCGACGGCGCGCCGCCGATCTGGCCGGCCGGGGCCTGCAGGTTCTGCTCGCGGATCGCCCCGATCACATCGGCCGGGGTCAGGCCGAGTTTGGCCAGCTTGTCGGGCTGCAGCCAGATGCGCATGCCGTATTCCGAGCCGCCGGCCATGTCGACCTGCGAGATGCCGGGCACGCGCAACAGCGCATCCTTCACGTTCAGCACGGCGAAGTTGTTCAGGAACAGGCTGTCGTAGGTGTCGTTCGGGCTGTAGATCGAGACCACCATCAGGACGCTGGGATTGACCTTCTTCACGTTGACACCCTGGGCAATGACCTCCTGGGCGAGGCGCGACTGGGCCTGGGCGACGCGGTTCTGGGTCAGCATGTTCGCATTGTCGAGCGAGACGCCGACATCGAAGGTCACGTTGAGCAGCATGCGTCCGTCGCTCGAGTTCAGCGACTTCATGTAGATCATGTTGTCGACGCCGTTGACCTGCTGTTCGATCGGGGTGGCGACCGACTGCTCGACCACCTCGGCGCTGGCACCCGGATAGGTGGCGGTGACCTGGATGTTCGGCGGCGCAAGTTGCGGATATTGCTCGATGGGCAGCGAGAGGAGCGTCTGCAATCCGATCAGCACGATCAGGATCGAAATGACCATGGCCACGATGGGCCGGCGGATAAAGAATTGGGCCATGGCTTACTCTACCGGGCGGAGGGTGACGGCGACCGGTGTCTGGTTGCGGACCTTCTGGCCGCCCTCGGTGATGACGACCTCGCCGGGAGCCAACCCCTGCTCGATCACCATCAGCGAACCGATGCGCGGGCCGGGCGTGACCTTGCGGAATTCGGCCTTCTGGTCGGGGGTGACCACGAAGACGGAATAGGTGGCCTGCAGCTCGGACACCGCGCGCTGCGGGACGAGCACGGCGTCCTTGATCCGGCGGATCGGCACCCGGACGCGGCCGAACTGGCCGGGGCGCAGGATGTTGCCCGGATTCCGGAACGCGACCTCGAGCAGCAGCGTGCCGGTGGTCGGGTCGACGTTGCGGTCGGCGAACACCACGCTGCCACGCTCCGGATGCACGGTGCCGTCGGAGAGCACGAGTTCGAAGACATTGCTCGCGGCGGCGCGGGCCTCGGGGTCGGCGGGATGCTGGCGGCGCCAGGCGAGGTATTCCTGTTCGCTCACGCTGTAGCGGAAATGGATCGGGTCCACGCTGGAGATCGTGGTGAGCAGGGTGCTCTGTCCGCGGCCGACCAGGTTGCCGGACTTGACCTCGGTTTTGCCGATGATCCCGTCGATCGGGGCGCGGATTTCGGTGTAGCCAAGCTGGATGCGGGTGTTTTCCACGGCGGCCTTGGCGGTGTTGAGCGAGCCCTTGGCCGAGCGCTCGGCGGCGAGGGCGTCGTCCAGCATCTGCCGGGAAATCGCGTTTTTCTCCCACAGCGGGGTCAGCCGGGCGACATCGCGTTCCGCCTTGTCGAGGGCGGCTTCGGCCTGGATGAGGTTGCCCTTGGCCTGGTCGAGGTTCGCCTCGAGGGTTTTCAGGTCGATTGTGTAGAGCAGGTCGCCCGCCGTGACCACGGTGC
>CALBHI010000454.1 GCA_937894535.1 uncultured Verrucomicrobiota bacterium | reverse complement strand
TTTCATGGAGATGAACACCCGCATCCAGGTCGAGCACCCGGTGACCGAGGAGATCACCGGGGTGGACCTCATCAAGGAGCAGATCCGTGTCGCCGCCGGCGAAAAGCTGTCGTTCGCGCAAAAGGACCTCCAGATCAAGGGCCACGCCATCGAGTTCCGGGTCAACGCCGAGAACCCGTACCGCGACTTCATCCCGTCTCCCGGCAAGATCCATTTCGTCAACATGCCCGGCGGCATTGGCCTGCGCATCGATTCGCACGTCTATTCCGGTTACGAGATCCCGCCGTATTACGACAGCATGATCGGCAAGATCATCGTCAAGGCCCCGACCCGCGCCGAGGCCATCACCCGCATGAGCCGCGCCCTCGGCGAATTCATGATCGAGGGTCCGCACACCACCGTCCCGCTCGGGTTGGCCCTGATGGCCGACGCCCGCTTTGCCCAGGGCGAATACACGACGACCTTCCTCGAGGGCTTCATCAAGGAAGGGTTCCTGACCGGGGAAACGAAAGCGCAATAACGAGGTGCACCATGGCCAAGACCGAAACCAGCAACGCCGGACTTCCGGTTGATCCTTCCGCCGACCATCACGACATCGGTGCCGACCACATCGAGAACGATACCGAACTCGGTGCGGTGCAGATTCACAACAACGTCATCGCCACCATCGCCCGCCTCGCCGCGGTGAAGGTGCCGGGCGTGGCCGACATGAGCGGCGGCATCGTGGACGACCTCGCCGGCATGATCCGCAAGAAGTCGGGCGACCGCGGCATCCGTGTCGACATCGACGAAAGCGGCGTGGTCATCACCCTCCATGTTATCCTCGAATACGGCATCCGCATCCCGCATGTCGCCTGGCAGCTCCAGACCGAAGTGCGGCAGGCCGTCGAGCAGATGACCGGCAAACACGTCAAGGCGGTCCAGGTGATCGTGCAGGGCGTGAAAATGACGGACAGCGACAAGTCCGACGCGCAGGAACCGGTTGGATGATGAAGGTGCTGCACCGCCTGCTCGGCGTGGTCCTTGTTGCCGCAGCCGTCGGGGCAAGTCTGTTCATCCTGCTTCCGGCCTTCCAGGGCGGGGCTGCATGGACCGATTTCCTGACCCTGTTGGGCGAACACCGCGCCTCGGTGATCGTCGGCGCGGTGCTCGTCGTGCTCGCCGCCACCGTGTACCTGATCAGTGGCTTGTCCGGCACCCCTCGTTCGGCCTACCTGACCTACGAAACCGAGCACGGCAATATCAGCATCAGCCTCAAGGCGCTGCAGGAGTTCCTCGGTCATCTGCGCGGCGAGTTTCCCGCCATTCTCCAACTGACCCCGAACGTCCGTGTGCTCGATGAAAGCCTGGATGTCACCCTGACGGTCCGCGTGCGGGCCGGGGCACCGATTCCGGAAATCTGCCGGATGCTCCAGGAACGCGCCCGTGCGCTGATCCAGGAGAAGATCGGTGTCGCGGCCATCCGCGACGTCGAGGTCAAAGTCGAAGAGATCGTCAAAAGCGACGATGCGAAACCTTTGGAAATCACCCCCAAACCCCCGCCCGCGGGAGAGGTGCCCTGACCATGAACACCAACTTGATCGCCGAAGAATACCTGGCCGTGGCCGATGAGATTTTCCGTGAAAAACTTCCGCAGGTCGAGGCGGTCGCGCAGGCCATCGTGGCCAGCTTGATTGCCGGCGGCAAGGTGATGATCTGCGGCAACGGCGGCAGCGCCGCCGATGCCCAGCACATCGCGGGTGAGTTCCTGAACCGCTTCCTCAAGGAGCGGCGTCCGTATGCGGCGATCGCCTTGTCGACCGACACCTCGACGATGACGGCGATCGGCAACGATTACCATTTCGACCAGGTGTTCGAGAAACAGATCCAGGCCCTCGGCCGTCCGGGTGACCTGCTCTGGGCGATCTCCACCAGTGGCAATGCCGGCAACGTCATGAAGGCCGTGGCCGCCGCACGCGCCAACGGCATCAAGGTCATCGGCATGACCGGCGGATTGGGTGGCAGCCTCGCCCAGGCCTCGGACCTCCTGCTCTGCATCCAATCCACCCGCAGCACACCGCGCATCCAGGAGGGGCACCAGTTGCTTTTCCACCTGATTTGCGAGCGCATCGAAGAACTGATGGTCGAGCACGACCGCAAGGCCTGAAAGGACCCCGTTCCGCCATGAGCAAACGACCTGCTTCCTGTGACGTCGTCATCGTCGGTTCCGTTGGCATCGACACCATCGAAACCCCGCGCGAAAAACGCGAGAGTATCCTTGGCGGGTCGGCCAGTTACGCATGCGCGGCCGCGTCGTTTTTCGTGAAGACCGGCATGGTCGGCATCGTCGGCACCGATTTCCCGCGGAAGTTCATCAAGCAGTACCACGGGTTCGGCATCGACACCGAGGGCCTTCAGGTCAAGGAGGGGCTGACCTTCCGCTGGTCCGGGGTGTACGAACAAAACATGGATCACCGCCGCACCCTCTCCACCGACCTGAACGTCTTCGCCACCTTCAGCCCGGAACTGCCGCCCTCCTACCGCGGTGCGCCGTACCTGTTCCTCGCCAACATCTCACCGGAACTGCAACTGCACGTGCTCGACCAGGTGAAGAAGCCGAAGTTTGTCCTGCTCGACACGATGGACCTGTGGATCAATGTGGCCCTCGACAACTTGAAGAAGGTCATCGGCAAGGTGACCATGTTGACCCTGAATGAACACGAGGCGCGCCACCTGACCGGCGAACACGGGCTGATCCGCGCCGCCCGCGCCTTGCTCAAGCTGGGCCCGAAGTACATCTGCATCAAGAAGGGCGAGCACGGCAGCATCCTGTTCTCCCGGAACTCGATCGCGATGATGCCCGCGTTCCCGCTCGAGGATGTGCAGGATCCGACCGGCGCGGGCGATACCTTCGCCGGTGGTTTTATCGGTGCCTTGGCCCGCAGCGGCCAGACCTCCGAGGCGGCGATCCGCAAGGCGATGACCTACGGTTCCGTCGTCGCTTCGTTCGGCGTGGAAAAGTTCAGCCTCGACCGGTTGGCCAAGCTGAACCGCCGCGAGATCGAGGCGCGCGCCGCCCAGTTCCGCAAGATGGGCCGCATCGCCTGATCATCCGGTCTGCGCCTCAACGCCAGGCCATGACGGTGATCTCGCGTCGGTCGTGGTACAATTGCCGCATGATCCATGTGTAGCGGCGTTGTCCGGCCAAAAGCGCCTCCACCGGTTTGATCGCCGCATAGGGCTGCTCCTGTGGCAGCTTGATGTTGCAGACGATACGCCGCGCCAACCCCGGATCCAGCCAGCGCCGCAACAGGCCGAGGGCCACGCCGGGCGCGATCAGCATGTCGCCGACCAGCCAATCCACCGAGGGCCAGTCGTGCGGCGGGGAGAAGGTGATGCCGTTTTCCTTCCGGTGTTCGACCGTGCCCCAGCCTGATTGCGCGGGCGGCAGCTTCATCGGGCCGTGGTCCACCGCGATGACCGTACAGCCCCGTTTGACGAACGCATAGGTCCAGCCGCCGGGAGCCGCGCCGAGGTCGATCACCCGTTCGCCCGCGGCCGGGGCCACCGGCATGACCGCCAGCGCTTCCTCCATTTTCAAATACGAACGCGAGGGCGCCGCGTCGTCCCACTTCATGCGCAGGATACCGCCCGGCACGGATTGCACCATGGTGCCGGCCCGTTCGTGGCTGATCCGGCACCCGTCACGGCCGAGCAAGGCCTGGATGACCACGCCGTCAGGCTTGATCCGCTGAGGCGGCCGGTACCGCTTCTCCAGATCCGGTGCGGTTTTGCGGGCCAGCCGCACCGCTGCGCCCCAGATGCCTTCCAGTCGTTTGGGCAGCGAGGTGCCATCCGCCGCTTCGTTGTCGTCGTCCACGGTCAGCAAGTGCGCGGTCCACAACGGTTTTTCGGTCGCGGCAGGACCAAGCATGAGTCCCGCGGTTGCGTCGGTCAGCGGTTTCAGCGCTTCCGTCGGAACCAGCAACGGCGCGATCAAGCGTTGCCGCTCGAACACCAGTTGGCGTAACGGGGGGGAGGCGCCGCGCAGTTCGACCAGGCCGGGGGCGGGTGCTGACCAGGTGCCGGTGGGGCCGGTCTTGTCGCGTCCCTCCTCGATCAACGCATCGGTAAATTCCGGGCGGCAGACGAACACGCAGGTCGGTGATGTAGCGGGGTGGGGCATGGGTCAGTCCAGGTCCCGGTCGGCGAGGGCCTCTTCATCGAGGCCGAGGTAGTGACCGAGTTCGTGCAGGTAGGTTCGGCGCACTTCCTCGCGGAAGGTCGGGCCCTCGTGGTGCGCATACTCCCAGATGTTCTCCATGAACAGGGTGATCACCGTCGGGTACGCCGACGTCACGCCATGGCCATCGGCCAGCGAAACCCCGGTGAACAAGCCAAGGGTGTCGGAGGCAATGCCCGCCTGTTCATCCGAACGCCGGGGCAACATCTCAAACAGCACCGGCAGGGCGGCCGCGTGGGCACGGACCGGCGGCGGCAACGCCTTGATCGTCGCCTCCACCTCCTGGTGGGCCGCGAGGTACAGGCGTTTGCGCAATTGTTCACGAACTCCGGGAGCACGCATGCCCGCCACCGTAGCAAGTCGCTTGCCGACCGGCTATGTCTATTCAAGCGCTTTTGTACCGTTGCCGCTGCTTTTGGCGTGTCAAACGGAACCATCAACCATACACTGTCCGGTGCGCGTAGCGGCGTATCCCGCTCGTGCCTGAAGGAGCGAATCGGTGGGTAAGTACGAACTGGATGTACAGGTGAACGCGGAGTCCGGGGTTCAGCTCGTTGAACTCGACGGGCCGGTGGACTCGGCAACGATCGAGGTGTTCAAGGCCCGTCTTGATCCGGTATGTAACCAGCCCGGCGCCAAGGTCCTGCTCGACTGCCAGCAGCTTACCTACCTGAACAGCCGGGCGATCGGCCTCCTGGTCACCTACCATCGCCGCTTGCTGCAGACCCACGGGCGTTTGGCGTTGTGTCGGCTCAATACTAAGCTGGTGCGTTCCCTTGATTTGCTGCAGTTGGGTAAAACCCTGTTCACTTACGAAACACGGGAAGATGGTTTGGAGTCGTTTTAAGTCTCCATGAGTGGCCGCCCGGAAACGCTGCGATGCCGACCGGACTGAAATTCATCCATAAGATCATCCTGCTGATGGTGGGATGCATCACCTTCACCGGCGCCATTATCGCGGTGACGTTCGCCGCCCGTTTCCGGGCGGAACTTATCCGGCAGGAGGAGGGATCCTCCTTCACGGTCTACCAGGCGGCAGCGAATTACCTCACCGGCCACTATTTCTCCAAGAATGAACATTTCGTGCCGCGCAGCCTGGGGTATGTGTTCAGCAACCGCTTCCTGGTCGCCGAAGGGGAGGGTTCGTTCAGTGTGACGCACCGGCCGGCCCGGGTGGCGCTTTACCAACCGGACGGATCACTGATCTATGCCTACAGCATCGACGGCAAACCCGATGCGCCGACGAATGTCCCGCCCTCCTCGCTTTCATCCAACGTGGCCGTGGTGTTCAACGACCCGCTCGACCGGATCGTGGTGTCCGGCCCGATCGATCCGTTCGGCGCGGTGCCGGGCTTTGTGACCATCGACCTGCCCACCGATATCGGGGTTCGGTTGCGCGCCCTCTACCGCACCGCCGCCGTGATGTTGTGCGGCGGCACCCTGCTGGCCACCCTGCTCGGCTTCCTGCTCACCCGTCGGTTCCTCGCGCCGGTACAGGCCCTGACCGACGCCGCGCGGCGCGTGCATGCCGGCGATTATTCGTTCCGCATCCACCACGCCGCCAACGACGAGATCGGTCTGCTTACCTCGACTTTCAACGAAATGGTGTCGTCGTGGGTGCGCCGACTCTCGTTGATGCACCGGATCCAGGAGTGGACATTGAAGGTCGGTAACGAGTTCGACCGCCACCGCCTCTATGCCCGACTGCTCGACATGTTCCACAACGTCGCCTCGTCGCAGATGTGTGCCTTGTTCCTCCGGACCGAAGGCGGTCGCGACATCGATCCGGTGGCCGTGCGCGGCGAGGAAATACCGCCCGATGTGACCGCGCCGGTGCGCTTCGCGTTGGAGAAAAACGAACCGGTGTTGATGGAGCGTGCATCCACCGAGGCCGGCGCCTCGCTCGGCCGCGTGAAGTCGATGGTCTTGCCGCTGGTCAGCGGCGACCGGCCGATCGGTGCCGTGTACATCGGTCCGCCCGATGGCGCTCCCGCCTACGACGATGAGATGGTGGCGACCTTGCAGACCCTCGCCCAGCACGCCGGCATCGCGGTGGAGAATGCGCGCCTGTTGAACGAGGTGGCGGAAAAGCGGCGCATCGAACAGGAAATGGGCTGGGCACGCGACATCCAGCGCACGCTCTTGCCGAACCAGGCGGTGGCCATTCCCGGGTACAGCCTGCATGGCTTCAGCCTTCCGGCGACCGAGGTCGGAGGCGACTACTTCGACTACCTCGCCCGCGAAGGCGGACGTTTCCACATCATCGTGAGCGATGTATCGGGCAAGGGGGTTGCCGCCGGCCTGATCATGAGCGTGTTGCGTTCGCTGGTGCACACCTACAGTGAATTCACCGAGGCCCCGCAGGACATCCTGCGCCATGTCAACCGGGTGCTCACCCGCGACCTCGACGAGTACATGTTCATCACCGCCAACATGCTGACCCTGCAGGCGGATACCCACTTGTTGCGCATCGCACGGGCCGGCCATGAACCGGTGCTGATCATCGGGGCGGACGGCACGGTCCAGTGGATCAAGCCCACGGGTACCGCACTCGGCCTGCTTGATGTCGGAAGCTTTGAGGCGAACTTCGAGATTGCCGAGTACCGGATGAAACCGGGCGATACCGTTGTGCTCTACACGGATGGCATCACCGAGGCGCAGGATGTCGAGGGTGCGGAATACGGACTCGACCGGCTGGTGGAGGATGCGGCCGCGTTGCGAAACCTTCCGGTCGCGGCGATGCTGGAGGGCTTGCTGGAGCGGGTCCGGCGTTTTGCCAGCGATAGGGCCCAACTCGACGACATCACCCTGGTGGCATTGCGCCGCGATCCGTGATGGATGCGTCATCCGGACGGCGAAGGTAGATGCGTGATGCCGGTTGGCATCCGGACGGTGTGCACACGCTGACCGTCACCACCACGTCAGGAACATCGAGGCCGACCGTCCACGCCGTGGGTGTGTCCGCGTCATTCGTCCACGACGGAACCGCCCAGCCGTCGCCGTCCAGGGCTTCCACCGACGCGATGCTCCAACCGACGGGTAGACGCACCGAAATACGCCACGCCGTTGGGTGACGCTGCGTATGCCAACGCAGCAACAAAACGGGCTGTTGCCCTTCCAGCGCGGCCGTGGCGAGGGCCGGGGCGGCTGACGGGATCCGGGCGAGCACCCCCTGGTGGGCGGTGACGACCTGCGCGGCGAGGTCCAGCAGGTCGGTGCGGTCAGCGAGCCAGCCGAAACGCACCAACGCCTGCGTGGCAAGACCGAGGCTCGAGGGTGCGCCCTGATCGAACACATCACAAGCCGGCACGATGAGGCGCGGTTCACGGCGGCTGGTCATGTGGAAGCGGCCGGACTCCCGGTCGAGGTAATGGGTCAGCAACGTGTCCATCCCGAGGTCGGCGTGTTGCCGGAACTCGTCCTCCCCGGTGGCGGCATGCAGGGCGAGGTCGGCGAGGATGAGCGCGGCCACGTCTTCCAGCACGGCTTCGCGACCGGCCGTTCCCGCGCACCAACTGCGGCGCAGGATGCCGTCGACCACGAGGTGGCGGGCGATGAACACGCGGGCGCGGCGGGCCCGGTCCAGCAGGGCCGGATCGTCGAGGGCGACGGAGGCCTCGGCGAGCGCGCGGATGGCCAGTGCATTCCAGCCGGTGATGACCTTGTCATCGCACAAGGGTGCGGGGCGGTTGGCGCGGACCATCAGCAGGCGTTCGCGGGTTGGAGCCAGCGCGGCCAGCTCCGCTTCGGTGATGCCGTCGCCGACCGCGGGCAGGTTGGTGCCGGTAGGCGCTCCGGTGGTTTCATCGGTGATGTTGCCGCCGGGCAGGATTCCGTAGGCGGCGGTGAAGCGATCGCGCTGGGTGGGGTCGGTGATGAGGGTGCTCACCTCGTTCCGGGTCCACGTGTAGTAGGCTCCCTCTCCGCCGGGGCTATCGGCGTCGAGCGCGGAGAAAAAGCCCCCGTCCGGATGCGAGAGGTCACGGTCCAGCCATGCGGCGGTTTCGCGCGCGATCCGCCGGTACTGCGGACGGTGGTACGTGGCGTAGGCGCGGGCATAGACGCCGAGGAGCAGCGCGTTGTCGCACAGCATCTTCTCGAAGTGGGGCAGGAACCAGCGTTCATCGGTGGCATAGCGGTGGAAGCCGCCGCCGATCTGGTCATGGATGCCGCCGCGCGCCATCGCATCGAGGGTGCGTTCGATCATCAGGTCGAGCGGATGTTCGCGGTGTACGGTGCGGACCTGAAGGAGCAGGGCTAGCCCGGTGTGCTGCGGAAATTTCGGGGCATCGCCGAAACCGCCGAAGCGGGCGTCAAACCGTTCAAGGTAGTGGTGCACCAGCAGGGCGGGGTCGAGGGGGCGACCGGGCAGGACGTTTTCGGTGGCGCGTAGCTGTTCCTTGCGGAGCGCTTCGGTGAGGGCGTCGGCTTGTTGTTCCACCGCATCGCGGCGGTTGGACCAGAGGTCGGCGAGGCGACGGAGCAGGGTGATGAACCCGGTGCGACCGGGCCGGTCGTCACGCGGAAAATAGGTGCCGGCATACCAGGGCCGGGCGTCCGGGGTCAGCCACACGGAATTCGGCCAACCGCCGCGCTGGGTCACCAATTGCGTGGCCGTCATGTAGAGGGTGTCGACGTCGGGATGTTCCTCGCGGTCTACCTTGATGGAGACGAAGTGCTGGTTCAGGAGTTCCGCCACGGTGGTGTCATCAAAGGATTCGTGGGCCATGACATGGCACCAGTGACACGAGGAGTAGCCGATGGAAAGAAAGACCGGTTTGCCGGTGCGGCGGGCTTCGGCGAAAGCCTCGTTGCCCCAGGGAAACCAGTGCACCGTTTGGTGGGCGTGCTGGCGCAGGTAGGGACTGGTCGCGTGGGCGAGGCGGTTGGTCATGCCGTGGCCGGTTGGGTGTCGGACTTCTCGAGAACGCCGGCGATCTTCTTGGTGTGCCGCACGATCCGGTCCATTTCACTGATGTACTCGGTCAGCACGAAGCCGGACAACGGTTTCAGCGAGCCTTCGGCGATGCGGCGGACGAGTTCGGCCTGCAGGTTTTCAGACTCGGGCAGGTAGCGGGCGCGTTGTTCGCGCAAGGTCCTGGCCCGCGTGGCGAAGTCGTGGGGATGGTCGGGCGACCACGATGACTCCACCGAGGCGAGCAGCGGTTCCACCGAGCGGTACAGGTCATCGCCAACGCGCCGGGCAAATTCGCGGTCCTCGCCGGTCAGCCGGTGGTGCACATCCATGGAGAGGTCGGCGAGGTTGTCGTTGTGGTCGCTGATCCGCTCGACGTAAATCAGGCTGAGGTTCAGCCATTGGATTTCCGCGCCGAGGCGCGTGTCCTGTACGCGTGCGGAGAGCCGCAGCAGGTAGTCGCGCATCACGGCGTAGATCAGATCCATCGCCGCTTCGGTGCGTTTCACCTCCTGGTGCAGGGTGCGCTCGGGCGTGGCGAGCAGCTTCCGGTTCAGGGTAAAGCCGCGGCGGACGATCCGTGCCGCGCGTACCAGTTCGCGGCGGGCGCACAGCAGCGCGGCCGGTGGATCCTCAAGGGCCGCTTCATCGAGGTAACTGCGGTCCGAATCGCGTTCAGGAAACCGGGCGATCCAGGTCAGAAGGCGGGCCAGCAGCCCGGTCAGCGGAACAAGCACCACGCCGCCGCCGAACAGCATCAGGGTATGGGCATGGGCGATCTGGCGGGTCAACGATCCGTCGAGGTGCTGGATCGTGGCGATCAGCCAGGGAAGCGCAGCAATCGATAGTCCCGCGGTGATCAGGTTGAAGAACAGGTGGGCGAGGGCCCCGCGGCGTGCGTCGGCATTGGTGCCGGCCGAGCTGATCAGTGCGGTGGTGCAGGTGCCGATTTGTGCGCCGATGATGAACGGGATCGCCTGCCGGATATCGGTCAGTACACCCGCGGCGGCGAGCGAGAAGAGCAGGCCGATGGTGGCACCGCTGCTTTGGATCAAGGCGGTGAAAGCGACGGCACCGAGCAGGGCGATCAGGAAGCCGGAGCCGTCATCGCGTGTCGTGTGGTCCATCCATGCGGCGAGATCGGCGCGGAACGGATGCACCGATTGGCTCATCAACTGCATGCCGAGGAACAGCAGTCCCATGCCGATCACGGCGACGCCCAGGCGTTGGCGGGTGGCGGAACCGGGCAGGAGCCGCAGCAGCAGGCCGAAGGAGGCCAGCGCGGCCCACAACCAGCCGATGTCGAAGGCGAACAGTTGCATAGCCAGGCTGGTCCCGAAATTCGCGCCGGCGATGACCGGGATCGCGCCGGCCAGGGTGAGTAACCCGGCGTTGAGCAGGCCGATGGTCATCACCGTGGTTGCGCTGGAGTGGATGGCGGTGCCCATCGCCGTGCCGAGGGCGTAGCCGCGCAGATGGTTGCGGGTCAGGCCGCCCATGGCGCGACGAAAGCGCTCCCCGGCGGAAGCCTTCAGGCTGTCCGACATCTGCATCATGCCGAACAGGAACAGGGACAGGCCGCCGGCGCCCATCCACAGCGCGTTAGCGGTCTGGCTCATGGTGGCGTGTTCGGTGTGCAGCGCAGATCGTATCCGAGCATCGTATCGTCCTTGAAGAGGAAGCGCCCGGTGAAGGAATGGTCGGCCAGCATGAACGGCAACCAGTACCGGTCATCGGCCCACATCTCATGGTAGGGGATCCGGTCGAGTGGGGTCCAGATGGGCAGGGCTTCGTCGGTCTCGGTGGGGGTGCCCTCGAAGGCTTCGGACCGGAACACATAGCCGTGGAGTTTGAAGCCGTCGGCAAACTGGAAGAACAGCTCGCCGCAGGCTTTCACATCGAGCGGGGTGATGTGCAATTCTTCCTGGGCTTCCCGCACGGCGCACTGGGCGGGTGTTTCGCCGGGGTCGATGCGGCCGCCCGGACCATTGATCTTGCCGGCGCCCAGTCCGCGCTTCTTGCGGATCAACAGGATCTCCCCGTCGCGGATCACAAAAATCAACGTGGCGGTCTGGTCGGGGGTCCAACGGTTCCAGTTGATGTGCTCGAAGGAGGTGACAGCCATCGGGTGTGAGGTCATGGATTCGGTTACTTTGCCAGACCTTGACGCGTAGTCAAGGTCACCGTAGATTGGAGGGACATGAAACTCTTCTTGATCGTATTGGGAGCCTTCGCCTTCTGCATGCTTGCCATGGCTGTTGGCATCATTATCCGCAACCGCGGGTTCACCACCTGTGGTCGTGCCGCGGCGGCCGCGATGGAGGGCGGCGACGGAACCTGTTCGGTCTGCGGGGCGGGATCCAGCGAGTGCCGCAACAAGAAAAAAGATCCGGCTGCTCCCTGAACGCCGATCCGTGCGCCCGGCTCAGCGCACCAGCAACGACTCGAAACCCGGGCTGAAGCGGGTCGTGAATCCACCCTGATCGTTGTGTTCGATGAAGGCCGCTTCAATGCCGGGTCTTCCGGCGAGGTAGTTTAGCCCCTCTTCCGTTCCCATGACAAACAGTGCGGTGGCGAGCGCGTCGGCAGTAGCGGTTTCCGGTGCGATCACGGTAACGCTGGCGAGGCGCGAGGTGGCGGGTTCGCCGGTGCGTGGATCGATGAGGTGGGAAATCTTGCGGCCTTCGGCATCAAGGGTGAATTTCCGGTAATTCCCGGATGTGGCAAGGCCGCGTCGGTCGAGGGCGACGATCAGGTCATAGGCCTCGCCGGGTTGGGCGCCGTCCACCGGGCGGTCGATGCCCACGCGCCAAGCGCGCATCTTTTCGCTTTGACCACGCGCGAAGACTTCGCC